>JBGSYU010000617.1:0-5331 GCA_041750715.1 Lacipirellula sp. | reverse complement strand
GCCGCCGCCCGGCAAACGCGCCCCCCGCCGCCACCGCCGCGGGCTGTAAACGTAGCAGGTCGGGGATCGGCCGTGGCGGACACATTCCATGTGCCGTCGCCGGCGGCGCGAAGGAAACAGCGTGTTCGTGAGGTCATCTCGACGCCGTCATTTCACCCATGATAGAATTGCAGCATGACGCAAATTCAGTGGGAACAACTCGAAGCGACCGTCGCCGAGATGACGGAATTGGAGAAGCAGCGCCTCGAATCGTTGCTTCATCGATCGGATCTCGCACCGGCGAAAACGGGTCGTGACCCAATCATCGGTCTATTCGCCGATGAGCCTGAATTGATCGAGTTCGTCATTCAGCAAACCTACCTGGCTCGCGAGACCCATCCGTTTCGAACAGGCGAATAGTGCATGGAACATTCGCTTCTCGACACCGATACCTTTTCTGAATTGCTCCGCGATAAGAATCCTGCGACGACGGAACATGGCGACGCCTACCGCGAGCGCTTCGATTGCTTTACGATCTCCTCAATTACTGTCTTGGAGATTGTGAGAGGGTTTCAACAAGCTGGACGAGAGAACCGAATTTCGGCGTTGATTAATTATCTTGCCAATGTCGAGATTCTTGCCGTCGATCTCGAACCAGCCGTCATTGCAGGAAGAATCTACGGCGAGCTTATGCGAACCGGGCAAACCATCGGCCACGCCGATCCGATGATCGCCGGAGTCGCCCTCCACCATGAGTTGACGTTAGTCACCGGCAATACGCAACATTTCGAGCGAATTGTTCGCCTGGGATATCCACTCCGGCTCGAAAATTGGAAGGCGTGAAAACGCCCTGTAAAAACGCCTGGGGCGCGTCGACCCGCATCTCACTCCGCCGTCGCGAACTCATCCCGCAAGAACTTCGCCGCCGCGTCCCAGTTTTCGGCCGCCGCGGCAAAGTCGACCTGCATCTCGCGAATCGGCTCAGCCGGCGCCGCGCGCGACGCCGCCCGCCGCTTGCGGCTTAGCGGAAACTGCGCACTAGGCCCCTCAGCCAACCGCTCCTCCACAGCCGGCGACAGCAAATACTCCACCAGCCGCTCCGCCGCCGCTCGATGCTCCGCGCCCTCGACGATCGCCAGCGTGTTGGGAATCATTAGCGTGCCCAGCGGTTCCGAGGGCTCTCGACCCTCTGCGTCTTGATCCGGAAACACGATCGCCACCGGCTTACCGCTCTCGACTTCAATGATCGCGTCGTCGGTATCCGTCAGCCCGAACGCCAATTCGCCGTCGGCCACCGCGCGGGCGACTTGCTTGTTGCCGGCCATCGTCCGGGCGTTTTGCTTCACCGCGCGAAAGAACTCCTTGGCTTGCTCATCGCCCCACGCTGCGAAGAGGCAAGCCGCGTGGGACGCCGTCGTCCCCGCTAGCGGCTTAGCAATCCCCACGCGGCCCTTCCACTTGGGATCCGCCAAGTCGCGAATCGAGTTGGGCCGCTCGTTCTCGCCGACCAGTTTCGCGTTGACGATCAGCACCCGCGCCCGTGCCGCGAAGCCGTGCCACATGCCCGTGGCCGAGCGGTACTGCGGCGGAAACTGCCGGCCAGCCGGAGAATCGTACTCCGCCAGCAGGCCTGCTTTCTCCAGCCGCAGCGTGTTGACCACCTCGTTATTCCAAAACACATCGCACCGCGGCCGCCCGCGTTCCGCCATAATCGCCTGCGTTAGCTGCACGCTCTTGGTCGATTCAACGTCGTACTTGGCCCGCACTGCGATGCCCGTTTCGCGGGTAAATTGCTCAAAAATCGGCCGCGAGAACTCCTCGTCGAGCGCCGTGTAGACGACTACTTCCCGGGCGGCGCGCGGTGCGCACCCGCTGATCAAGGCCAGTAACGCCGCATATGACGTAACCCGCGTTAGAAGCTCGCCCATTCCGCGCCCGTTGCGTTCGCTGTGGTGAATCCTTCCCGCTGCAACTACAATTGTAGCGACTTGGCCTGCCATTGAAGCGGCAGGCGAACCACGACACGAAGAGCACGAAGAAGGCAGAAAGAGGAATGAACCGCGGATAAACGCGGATAAACGCTAATAACTCGCTCTTATCTTATCTGCGTTCATCAGCGCTCATCCGCGGTTTCACTTCCCGTCTTAGCTTTGTGTCCTTCGTGCCTTTGCGGTTAACTGATTTCCATCGCGTCATGAAGCTCGTTCTACTCGGCACCACCGGCTATCACTCCAACGACCGTCGGCAGACGGCCTGCTTCATGCTCCCCTCACTCGGCGTGGTGTTCGACGCTGGCACGGGCTTCTACCGGGTGACCGACTACCTGCAAACCGACGCGCTCGACATCTTCCTCTCGCACGCGCATCTCGATCACTGCGTCGGGCTGACCTACATGTTCGACGTGCGGTACGCCAGCCCCCTGAAGCGCGTCACCGCGTACGCCGAGCCGGCGAAGCTGGAAACGATCCGCGATCACCTGCTCGCCGAGCTCTTGTTCCCGGTCGACCCGCCGGTGGAGCTGCAGCCGCTCCCGGCGCAGGCGACGCTTGCCGACGGCTCGCGGCTCACTCATTTTCCGCTCGAGCACCCCGGCGGCGCCGTCGGCTTTCGTATCGACTGGCCCGACCGTTCGCTGGCCTACGTCACCGACACCGTCGCCGCGGTCGACGCCGCCTACGTCGAAAAACTCCGTGGCGTCGATCTGCTGGTCCACGAGGCCTACTTCAACGACGATCAGTCCGACCAGGCCGAGCTCACCGGCCACAGTTGCCTAAGCCGCGTCGCCGAGGTTGCGGCAAAAGCGCAAGTCGGCCGTTTGGTGCTGGTTCACATCAACCCGCTCGTGAAGGACGACGCGGAGTTAGATATTAAGACCGCCCGCAAGATCTTTGCGAACACAGAGATCGGCGTCGATCGGATGGAGATTGAATTCTAATTTATTGACCACGAAACACGCGAAACAAAGGAACGGAGATACTTTGCAGTTTCTCGCTTTCGTGTGCTTCGTGTGTTTCGTGGTTGTCTCTTATTGAAGTCGCTTACTCAGCCGTTGCAATCGCCGCCGATAGCTAAAGTGCTCTACCTCCAACGCATGCCGCGGCGAACGCAGGTACCGCACGCCGCCGCTGAGATCCGGCGCCTTCTCCGCCTTGAGCCGGCGAAACCACGCCGCCTTCCGCGGCTTGCCGCTTAGCGCCTGCACATACCGCGCAACCAACTGCGCCTGACAATCCACCAGCCCAAACTGCCCGCTATCTGGCTGAATCAGCCCGATGCAAAACAGATCGTCCCGCTCGGGATGAAACACGTTCATAAACAACCGCGGCGCCCCGTCTTGCCAGTTGAGATGCGCCGCATCCACGAACGGAAAACTGACGCGATAGCCAGTGGCGTAAATGATGAGGTCCACCTCGTCTTGGCGCCCGTCGACGAACCGTACGCGGTTGCCCGCCAGCTCCTTCACGTCCCCGCGCAATTGCAGTCGGCCGTGCCCCACATGGTGGTGCAGTTGCGAATTGAGAATCGGGTGGCTCTCGAACAGCTTGTGATCCGCCTTCGGCACGCCCGTTCGCCAGGCCGGTCCGAGAACGAGGTGGTTCACCGCCGTGCCGGCGACTCGCCGCGCCCACAGCGGCAGGCGCAGCCATAAGAGCAGCTCGTTGCACTCGTCGATCGGCTTGCCGCGGAAGAATTTGGGCAGCACATGATACGCCCGTCGCGTGCTCAGCAGCGCGCTCGCCGCATGCACCGCCGCCTCGCAAGCAAGTTCGCAGCCGCTATTGCCGCCCCCCACGACCAACACGCGCTTGCGGCATAGCGCGTCCGCCGTCTTATACTCCGCCGAGTGCATCACCTCGCCCAAAAACTCCCCCGCATACTCCGGCCACCGCGGATCCCAATTGTGCCCATTGGCAATCACCACGCCGCGATAAATTCGCTCCTCGCCGCCAACCAATCGCACCCGCCAGCCTTTAGGGCGGCACGCCCTAAGGTCCTCCGCAGGGCGTGGAAGCGTCCTATGTTGCTCAATCGCGCCATTCGAGTACTCAGGGCGTGCCACCCGGCCATCGCCGCTCCCGTCATGGTCGACCGGCTCCACCCACTCCACCCCCGTCCCAAACTGAATATCCTCATACAACCCAAACCGCCGTGCATACGCCCGCAAATACTCCAGCGTCTGCCGATGGCTCGGATACGCCGCCCACTCCGCCGGCATCGGAAAATCGCCGTACTCCGTCAGCCGCTTCGATGACACCAAATGCGTCGATTCATAGACCCGGCTCGCGGCGGAACCGAAATACCAATTGCCGCCAATGTCGTCTTCCCGCTCCAGGCAATCGAACGGAATGCCAGCGGCGCAAAAGTTCTTCGCCGCCGCGAGTCCCGAAGACCCGGCGCCGAGGATGCAGAACTTTGATTCGGTACTCAATCGAGTCATTCTGAGGTACCCCGAAGAATCTAGCGCCGGATACCGTCATTCTGAGCGGAGCGAAGAATCTAGACCCCAGGTCAGACTCTACTCCGCCGCCAGACCCTTCGCTTCGCTCAGGGTGACGGCCGCTACTCGAAATGGCCCGATTGCGGCAATAAGGGTTGATTTACGCCAGCTTATGGTATACATGTGTATACACATCCTTTAGCGAGAGGCCCGGCATGCGTAGGTACTACGTCTACATCATGACCAATCGCAAGCAAACACTCTACATAGGGATGACTAGCGACCTCGAACGACGTGTTCGCGAGCACAAAGGCAAGGTCTTCCGCGGCTTTGCCCGTAGATACGATATTACGCGGCTCGTTTGGTTTGAAGAGTTTTATATGGCTGAGCAAGCGATTGCGGCTGAGAAGAGACTCAAGGGCTGGTTGCGTTCCAAGAAGATTGCCTTGATTGAACAGCACAATCCCGCTTGGGAAGATTTGGCCGCTACAATTGCACCTGTCATTCTGAGCGGAGCGAAGAATCTAGAACCCACGTCAGACTCTACTCCGCCGCCAGACCCTTCGCTCCGCTCAGGGTGACGAAACGTCGCGATCGCCCCATGACTCAAGCGCCCGCCCTCAATGGCCACGTCAATCTGCCGGACGGCCGCGTCCTGCACGGGGCGAACGTGCGGCGGCTGATGGTCCGGCTCAACATGAAATTGGCCGAAGTGGTCGAGGCCACGGGCTTGGACGAGCGAACGGTCCGCAGCATATTGCGGGGAACTACGCGGCCCCACGCCCGCACGCTGCACAAGCTGGCCCAGGGTCTGGGCGTCGACCCCGACGAGTTGTTCCGCGATCCGCAGGGGAGAGCCGCCGCGTTCGACCGGGCCGCCAACCCGGCCGCGGCCCGGGTGATCGACAGCTATC
>JBGSYU010000616.1:0-2811 GCA_041750715.1 Lacipirellula sp. | reverse complement strand
CTCAACATCCTAGTCACGCAGGCCAACAACGCCGGCACGCTCGGCACGGTCGGCCCGCTGGGCATTAACGTGAGCTCTATCGGCGGCTTCGATATTTCCGGCACGACGGGAACTGCCTATGCCTCGTTTGTGCTCGCCGGCGGCTCGGTTTCGAGTCTCTACACCATCAATCTCGTCTCGGGCGCCGCGACGCTTGTCGGTCAGATCGACGGCGGGCTGAATATCACCGCGCTCACCGTGGCTCCGGCCATTCCCGAGCCGGCGACTCTCGGCCTGCTGGGCCTGGGCATGATCGGCTTTGCGATCGCTCGCCGCCGCACCCGTTAATTGGGAGTTCCAACGCTTCGCCTAAACATCTCCTCGGGCGGCAAACGGAAAACACCGTTTGCCGCCCGTTTTTTTGCGCGTCGGGCCGGGCGACGCACACTTGATTACAATGTAGATATCTTATCGCCGTCGTCCAACGAAATGCAGCCCCGGGCTTTGCCAGGGGGTAGCGTCGCCTGCGAGAAAATCTTCCGTGATCCAAGTCAACCCCCGGCCAAAGGCCGGAGCTGCAAAGGCTCATTCGCCGCGCAGCCGTCATTAAAAGTTCACGGCCGACCGTCGACAACTTCCATGCTCCCTCGCGTCCTTCACTTTCTGACGCCAACATTCGCGGCGCTAGTCGCCTTCGGATTCACCGTCGGCATCGTCAATCTCATCTGGCCCGCGCGAGACGCACAGCCGGACTTCGTCGCCCCCGGCAGTCCCATGGCCGCCGACTTGGACGGGCTCGACCTCACGCGCGTCGTGCTACCCAGCGCCAAGCTTCTGCCGGAGGAGGTCGTCCGCCTGCAACTCTCCGGCCTCGGCGACCTGCAGGCCGACGGCGTCGGCATCTTGCAGTGCTTCTGCTTCGCCTCGCCCGCTAATCGCGCGGTCACCGGTCCGCTCGATCGCTTCGGCGCGATGGTTCGCCAAGGCGCCTACGGCTGCATGGCCCGCCCGCGCGCTCTGCTGGTGGGCCGGCCGCAGTACGACAAAGAAGTGGCTCGCGTGCTAGTGACGGTCATCGACGAACGAGCAAGCCTCCGCGCGTTCACCTTCGTGCTGGCGCGCCAGCACGTCGCTCCATTTAAGAATTGCTGGATGACCGAAGCGGTGCTGCCAGCCGTCCCCGCGACTGCTCCCGAAGAGCCGCCCGCATCACCAGCCGCGTAAACTGTAGCTGGCCTCTATGAGGCTGGCGTTTTTGTCGAGGGCTCCGGGGTCACAGACCCCAGCGACCGCTTGCTCCGGGGTCACAGACCCTAGTTGCAGTTTGCGGGTTAAATATCGCACCGTCAATTTGTCGGTTCCGCCGCATCCGCACGCCGCGCGCCGCTCGTATTCACTCTTAGGAACAGAAGACTTGAACCACGCCCCCGACTCGCCGGAGGATCGATCGACCAGCGGCGCGGGCGGTGAATCGCATTCCTTGGCGGCAAGCCCGGCAGCCGACGGCCAGGGGAACGAACGTTTGAGCGATCGCGACGAAGCGGAACCATCG
The DNA here is from genome assembly GCA_041750715.1 of Lacipirellula sp. Classification (GTDB taxonomy): domain Bacteria; phylum Planctomycetota; class Planctomycetia; order Pirellulales; family Lacipirellulaceae; genus Lacipirellula. Next base: position 1,280 of record JBGSYU010000616.1, on the reverse strand, counting down.
CCCCTAGCGGGCGATTCGGAGTTGCTGGCAGCCGTGCGCCTCAACGACCGCCGGGCGTTTCGCGCACTCTACGATCGCTACGGGCCGGAGGTGCTCGCCCTCTGCGAGCGGATTCTGCATCACCGCGCCGACGCCGAGGACGCCGTGGCGGACGTGTTTTGGGAGATTTGGCAACGACGCGAGCGATACGACGCCGCCCGCGGCGGAGCCCGGCCCTACCTGATGACCCTCGCCCGCAGTCGAGCGATCGACCGCTTGCGGAGCCAGGCCGCCCGCCCGGAATCGCGGACCGACGGCAGCCGCCGCATCCCCGAACAAGAAGAACTTACGGCCTTAACGGCCTCGCCCGAGGAGTCGGCCTCCCAGGCCGAGCTGAAAATTCGCATTACTGAAGCATTCGCCGGCCTCGACGACCGGCAGCGCGAAGCGATGGAACTAGCTTATTACGAGGGACTGAGCCACCAGCAAATCGCCGACCGGCTCGCCGCCCCGCTAGGAACCGTGAAGACCCATATTCGCAAAGGCCTGATCAAACTACGCTACGCCCTGAACTACCTGCACGTCGAAGACCTGTAATGATTACCTGCCGGCAATGCCGAGAAGATTTGACCGAGTTCGCGCTCGGCCCGGTCGACCCCGCGCAGGCTGAGCGGATGAGCGCGCACCTGGCGGCGTGTTCGGTGTGCCGGCAGGAATTGGAAGAGCTGCAGGAGGCGTGGTCGGCGCTGCCGCAGTCGCTCGCGCCAATCTCGCCGAGCCCCGAACTCATCGTCGGCGTCCTCGCACGCATTGATGGAGATCGCATCGCCGCCGTGGCGCCGCTCGAGCGCCCGCCGGTTAAGCTCCAACCAGCCAGGTTTCAGCCGACTCGTCGCGAGCGAGTGATGTCCTATGTCGTCGCGGTGAGCGTGTTGATCGGCCTGACCGCTGGCCTTTGGCAGCTCACCCGACCGGACGATGAAGTCGCCCGCCGCTCCGCCGCAAACCTCGCCGAGCGGCTTGGCAAGCTTCAACAAATGGAACGAGTGCTGGCCTCGAAGAATGTCCGCCTCGTCTTGCTGAAGCAAGAGCCGTCCGAGGGCGACGCGGGCGACGTCGAGGCGTCCGTAGTCTGGGATCTCGCCGCGCGCCAGTGGCATTTTTACGCCGCCAACCTGCCGCCGGCGCCAGCGGGTCGGGCGTACCAACTCTGGGCCTCCGGAAAGTCCGGCGACTCCCTCCCCGGACCGACGTTCGAGATCAACGATCAAGGCCTCGGCGGCGCCATCGTCGATCTGCCG
>JBGSYU010000615.1:0-1925 GCA_041750715.1 Lacipirellula sp. | reverse complement strand
GTAAGTCGCAAGCAGATGCCGCGTATTTTGCACGATCGGCTTCTTTTCAGAATTGTGATGCTGGACTCGCTAACCCTGATTCGCCGCCGCTCTGCAACGGTTTGGCGCAACGTGTGGAATTGGGGTATTGGTGGGGGTATTTTGTGCTACATCGCAAGATAAAGTTTGTATTTTCAGATAGCTACGGCGCGACCCTGGGTCCCTCCTCCGCTACCGATAGTGTTATGGCTTTACGACTTGATCTGAACGGCGGCCATTAGCAAAATTCGTGGACCAAAATGTGGATCAGAAAAGGCGAGCGCTGATTTAGGCCAGCAGATTCAACGTTGTATCGGCTGGGTTCGAATTCCACCCTCTCCGCCACGAACGCTTCCGCAGCGGTTCGCAGAAGTCCACCGGCATTGACGTTTTTCCCCTGAAGACCGACGTTTAGCGGCGCAGCTCGTCCGCAGCCGTCCTTAGGCCTCCGCACGTCGCGGGGTCTCGAAACGTGGTTCTGGACCATCGAAAACGTGGTCCTGGAGATGAACATGTTGAACGATGCAAAAATCCGCGCGGCGAAGGCGCAGGGCAAGGCCTACAAGCTGACCGACAGCCACCGACTCTACCTGCTCGTCACTGCGGGCGGCGCGAAGAGCTGGAAATGGAGCTACGCTTACGACGGCCGGCAGCGCACGATTCACCTTGGCGCCTATCCGGTGGTGCGGCTCATCGATGCCCGCGCCAAGCGCGATCGAGCACGGGCGCAGCTCGATGAGGCCACGGTCCGGGCGTAATGCGGCAGTTCAAGATCAAGGCAAATCTCGAGGCGGGCGATATGGGCGACAACTGGCATCACAGCATCATCATCGAGGCCGTCGGGCCGGGCCAGCCCGACACCAAATACCCACGCTACATCGATGGCGCACGGCGTTGTCCGCCCGAAGACTGCGGCGGCACACCCGGGTTCGAGAACTTCCTCGAGGCCATCGTCAACCCCAAACACCCCGATCATGCCGAGCTGATCGAATGGTACGACGGCTGGTATGGCGGCGCCTACCAACCCAACACCAACGACGAACTCATCGCCAAGCGCCGTGTCGCCGCCATCGCCATCCGCCGCGCCGCCGGTAAAGCCTCCTACGCAAAACGGCTGAAATCATAAACATGCGGCTTCCAGACCACGCTTACGAAGCGACCGTCGAAATTGGCGGATAGGGTTTGGTTGCTTCCGAGGCGACCCGCGAAGCCATCGCCGACATTTGATGGTGCTGCATCGTGACGACTCCAAGCCTGATAAGATGGTGCCGTAGGTAGCTAAATCCCTTGACGATTGGGGATAATCACGGTCCGATGTTAGTCGGGTGCTATCGACCGGTCGTCGAAATTTCCACGAGCGTTAAGCGACTTGCGCCATGAGTTGAGTGATGGGGGTCACGATATTGCGCGCAAGAAGGCTTTGCCAAACTGTCGGTCTGATCGCGCTGGTGGGGGGCTGCGCCGCGCCCGGTGACTTGGAGTCGACGAGGCCAGCAGCCCTGTCGGTACCACAGCAATGGTCGGTTTCGTCCGCTCCTGACGCTACGGAACTGACCGGTTATTGGACCGCGCTGGGCGATCCGCTGCTTGATCGTTTCGTCAGTCAGGCGATTGCCGAAAACCGCGATCTGAATCGGGCTGTGGCGCGCATCGCACAAACCCGTGCAGGCGTCAGGGCCAGTCGCGCCAACTATCTGCCGCGCGTTGCCGGCACCGCCGGAGTTCAGCGCGAGATCGGCGAATTTGCCGAAGACGACTTGCGGTTTTCCGTTGGCGCGGATGTCCAGTGGGAGGTCGATCTGTTCGGCCAGATCAGCAGCGATGTCGCCGCCGCCCGCGCCGATCTGGCGGCCGCCGGGTACGGGCTTGCCGACTTGCAGCGGCTGATCGTCGGGCAGGTCGCCCAG
>JBGSYU010000614.1:0-1567 GCA_041750715.1 Lacipirellula sp. | reverse complement strand
AAGCCGCTAGCGGCGGAGGGCGGCGGCGGTGCGCTGGCAGGGGTCGCGACCGTTGGCCGATGGCAGTGGGGGCATTCGACGGGGCGGCCGATCCAGGCCTCGTCGATTTGCGACAGGCCGCCGCACGCGCTGCATTGAATTGGTATCATGCCCATCGCGTCTACTGTAGCTTGCCGTCCCCTAACCGTTTAGCCCGGGGCTCTGCCCGGGGGTTGTTACAAGAGGGCCGCGTATCGCGCGGCGCGACCCCCGGCCAGAGGCCGGGGCTGCATTGCCTATGGCCAAAAAACGCCCTTCTCGAAAACCTGCCGGCACTTCGCGCAGCGGCGTATCCGTCGAGCGCTCCCGTAGCGGGCAGGGGTGGACGCTAACGCATCCGACCGAAGTGCGCGAGGGGGCGGAGGATCTCGACGAAGTCCGCGAGATGATCGCCGCGGGCGAGAGCGACGTGGCGATCGACGAGCTGCGATGGCTCATTGAAAACTGCACCGACTGGATCGAGGCTCACTATCTGCTCGGCAAGCTGGCGGTAGAGTCGCAAACCGATGTGCCGTTGGGGCGGGCGCACTTTGGGTTTGGGTACCAACTGGGCGAGCGCGCGCTCAAACGGGCCGGCAACCCCGCGCCAGTACCGGCGATGCACCCGGCGAACCGGCCATGGTACGACGCCGGCCGCGGGCTGGCGTGGACGCTCGCCGAACTGGGCAAGCGCGAGATGGCGCTAGAGGTGGTCGAGAACCTGCTGCGATGCGACCCGAGCGATCCGTTAAGCTTGCGGGAGTGGATCGACGAAATCAAAACGGCCGGGGCGCCGATCGTGGAGCTGGGCGGGTTGTTTGACCGTCTGCAGTAGCCGCAGAAATTAAGACAGCCGCAAAAAGGCACAAAAGACGCAAAAAAGGCAAAGGCGAGGATGCAGCCTTTCTTTCATCCGCTTGTCTTATTCTTTTGCGTCTTTTGTGCCTTTTTGCGGCAATGAATTTCTTCTCGCGGCGCGAGGCGATCACGGCAGCGGGACGTCTTCGAGTTTGTACTCGACCGGCATGCTGATGATCGACGTCGGCGTGCGGTAGACCCAGACGTAGTCGCCGATCTCGCGGCCTTCAAGCAGCTCGAACAAGTAGACGAAGCCCGCTTCCTTCTCGGTTTGCAGCGTGGTTTCGAAGCCGGCGTTGTCGAGCCGTTCGCCCGATTTGTCCTGGAGGAACGTGATGTTCTGGAAGACCCAGCCGCGGTGGGATTCGAGGCCCGCGTCGAGGCTCTCGACCTTGATCCGCATGTGCAATTCCCACAGCGCCTGGTTCTCGACGACGCGGTCGAGGATGACGGTCACTCCGCCGGCTTCTTGGGCGACTTCCTTCGCCGCGGCAAGCTTCTCGAACTTCAGGTCGACAATGCGGCCCGGCACGAGCGCGGTGAGTTTTCCGGTAAGCGACGTGAGCGTCTTGGCTTCGCGGGCCGGGAGCTGTAGCGGTAGGGTGACTTCGGCGGCGTGGGCGCCGGCGTCGACTTCGACGTCGAACGCCGCGTCTTCGGAGGTGACGGGAACCTCGCGGCCGTCGTCGGC
>JBGSYU010000613.1:0-10745 GCA_041750715.1 Lacipirellula sp. | reverse complement strand
AACCGCACGCTGCTTGCGCCTGAGTTAAGCGGCCCGTCGATCGCCGTCCTCGCCGCGCTCGGAACCGCCCAGGCGCAAGTCTCGCTGCTCGACTATGCGAGCGCTCAGTCGTTGCCCATCGCCGCCCGTCGCGGCGCGGCGGCCGCGTTCGCCGCCAACATCGAGCGCTTCGGTCTGCACCTCACCCGCGACGAAGTCCTCCGCCAATACGACCGCTACAACGCCAGCGAAACCGCCGACGCCGAGACGCAGCAGGTGCTCGGCGAGATTCTCGATGTGATCGAACGCAATTAGATCTCACTTAGCCCCCGGTCAATGACCGGGGGCTAAATGGGCATTGGACCGCCTTCCGAAGATGCCCCCCGCCCGCCCCATACCCCTAGACGAATCGCTCGCCGCGCAGCTGCCTGGCATTATCGGCAGCAGCCCGGCGATGATGGAGGTCTTCCGTATCACACGGCAGGTCGCCCGCAGCAGCGCGTCGGTTCTGCTCTTGGGCGAGACGGGCGCCGGCAAGGAGCTAATCGCTCATGCGGTGCATTCCTTGAGCGGTCGCCGCGATCGCCCGTTCGTTCGCGTCAACTGCGGCGCCCTCAGCGAGAGTTTGCTCGAGAGCGAACTGTTCGGGCACGTCCGCGGGGCCTTCACCGGCGCCATCGACAACCGCACCGGCCGGTTCGAAGCGGCCCACCAGGGCAGTATCTTTCTCGATGAAATCAACTCCACCACGCTCCATTTACAAGTGAAGCTGCTCCGCGTGCTGCAAGAGCGCGAGTTCGAGCGCGTCGGCGACACTCGCACCATCCGCGTCGATACGCGCATCATCGCCGCCAGCAACCGCGATCTCTTGGAGCTGGCGCTGGCCGGCACGTTTCGCGAGGATTTGTTCTACCGCTTAAATGTCGTGCCGATCTTCATCCCGCCGCTACGCGATCGGACGGAAGACATTCCGCAACTTGTCACCCACTTCCTCAACTTCTACAACGAAAAAAACGATCGCTACGTCGCCCATATCGAGCAGCGAGCCCTCGACGCGATGCAGCGTTATTGCTGGCCCGGCAACGTCCGCGAACTGCAAAACTACGTCGAACGCGCCGTGGTGATGGCCCAGGGCGACGAACTGACCTTCGAACTGCTGCCCGAGGCGGTGCGTACCGGGCGGCAGCCCAAATCGCTGGGGCCGCGTACGATGACCTTTGAAGAGCTGACCGAGGAGCTGGTCGTGCAGGGCCTCGCCGCCGCGGGCGAAGCGGCCGACGACCTGCACGGCAGCATCGTCAATCGCGTCGAACGCGAGGTGATTTCGCAAGTAATGGCCAAGTGCGACAGCGTACAAATCAAAGCGGCGGCCCGCCTGGGGATTAACCGTAATACGCTCCATAAGAAGCTCAAGGAATACAATCTCGATGGGGAGGAGGAATTATGAAAGGCGTGCAATTCGTCGTTGACGACCAAGGAAAAAAGAAGGCGGTCCTCATAGACCTACGACTTCATGGACGCATGTGGGAGGATTTTTACGATGCAATGGTGGCCCAGCAGCGGGAGAGCGAACCTCGCGAATCCTTCGACGATGTCAAGCGGCGCGTGCTGGGCGATGATACGTGAATTACACAGTCACCATCGCGCGCTCGGCGAGTCGCGAATTTGAGCGACTTCCCAAAGGCATTGCACGACGCATTGCATCGAAGATGAAGGGACTTGAGGGGGAACCACGGCCATCAGGCAGCGTTAAATTGGCCGACACACGAGACACTTGGCGCGTCCGAGTCGGCGATTACCGTGTCATCTACACCGTCGACGACAAACAACGCATCGTCGACATCTCCCGCATACGCCATCGTCGAGAAGCTTACGATTGATCCAGCATGACCACCGGCGTCAACATGTTTTGCTTTACCGCCAGCTACGCGGTAGCGCTTGCGCTGGAGGTGATGGGCCTGTGGTATCGCCCCCGCTGGCGGCGGCTGGCAACGGTGTTCGCCGCGGTCGCCGGCATCGTCGCACACACATGGTATCTGGCGCAGCGCGCCAGCCAATCGCCGTGGGCGCCGCTGTCCAGCCAGCACGATTGGTATCTCGCCGCGGCGTGGGTGCTGGCCCTCATTTACGTCGGCCTCGTCCTCTACCAGCCTCGCGCCCCCATGGGTTTGTTCCTATTGCCCATTACGCTGGCGCTGATCGCCGCCGCCTATTGGTCTAGCACGGCGCCACTCGCCAGCTTTCAGGCGCCCCGCGTGTGGGGACTGCTGCACGGCATCTTCCTCATGCTCGGCACGGTGGCCGTGCTGCTGGGCTTCGTCGCCGGCGTGATGTATCTGGTGCAGAGCCACCGCCTTAAACATAAGCTCCCCATCGGCGAACGGTTTCGCCTGCCCAGCCTCGAATGGCTCGAACGGCTCAACGCCCGCTCGCTCGCCGCCGCGGCCGTGCTGGTGGCGCTGGGCTTCGTCACCGGCGTGCTGATGCGCCTGGCCCAACGCGATGGAAGCGGCCTTCCCTGGACTGACCCCGTAGTCCTCAGCACCAGCGGCATGCTCTCCTGGCTCGTCGCGGCCGAGGCGTTCCGCCTGGCCTACCCGGCGGCTCGCCGCGGTCGCAAAGTCGCGTACCTCACGCTCGCGGGCTTCGTGTTCCTCATCATCACGCTCGCGGCGTTCATGACGGCGGATTCCGTTCACGGTCAAAGAGTTTCGAGTCGCGAGTCGCGAGCAATGGGTGAGAAGAAGGTTGCGACTGAGTTGCGAGTTATGAGCGACCTACTGCCTCTCCTATTCGCAACTCGCGACTCGCAACTCACCCCCGCCGGCATTCCTCCAGCCCCCAGCCCCCAGCCCCCAGCCCCCGCCGGAGGCTCCCCGTGAACCTCCGTATGGTCGGCTGCACCCACCGCGCCTCGGGCGTCGACTTGCGCCAACAACTCGCCTTCGGCAGCGAGCAAACCAGCGACGCGCTCACTCGTTGGCGTAAGCAATTTCCCGCCGCCGAATTCGCGCTGCTCTCCACCTGCAACCGCGTCGAGCTTTACGCCGCCGGCAATGGCAGCGACTCCGCCCCGCCGAGCGAAGAACTGCTCGACGCCCTGCTGGGCTACCACGGTGTTGCGAGGAAACGGATTGAAGGTGAAGCCGTCGTTCTCGCGCAGCGCGACGTCGTCGCGCATCTGTTCAGCGTCGCCGCGAGTCTCGATAGCATGGTCGTCGGCGAGCCGCAAATCCTCTCGCAAGTGAAACAAGCCTACCAGCGAGCCGCGGACCTCGGGTCGGCCGGTCCGGCGCTGCACGAGCTGTTCCAATCCGCCATGCGGGCGGCCCGCCGCGTTCACAACGAAACGAGCCTGCACAAGCATCGCGTGAGCATCCCCAGCGTCGCGATCGCCGACTTCGCCAGCCGCGTGTTCGAACGGTTCGACGACAAGCGCGTACTGGTCGTCGGCGCCGGCGAGATGGCCGAGGAAACGCTCCGCTATCTCAAGGACGCCGGGGCCGCGAGAATCCACGTCGTCAATCGCAGTCCCGACCATGCGTTGGAACTTGCCACCGCCTGGGGCGGCGTGGCGATTCCCTGGGAGCGCCTGTGGGAAGAATTGGCCGCCGCCGATTTGGTCATCGGCGCCACCGGCGCCGGGGAAGCGATCGTCAACGCCGATCAGTTCGCCCGGGCGGTCGCGCCGAAACGACGACAACGGGCGCTGTTCATTCTCGACCTGGCCGTGCCGCGAAACTTCGAGCCGAAGGTCGGCGACGAACTGGGGGTCTTTCTTTACTCCCTCGACGACCTGGCCGCGGCGTGCGAACGCAACCGCGCGGCTCGCGCCGCCGAATTGCCGGCCGCCGAAGCGATCGTCCTCGCCGAGACCGACGCCTTTATGGCTGCCGCACATCGCCGGATTGCCGGCCCGGTCATCAGCGAGCTGCGCCGCAATATGGACGGACCTAAGCGCACGGAACTGCAGCGGCTGTTCCACAAGCTGCCCGAACTCGACGAGCGGGCGCGTGGTGAGATCGCTCAATTCGCCGACCGGCTGGTGAACAAGCTGCTGCACCCGCCGCTGGAATCGCTGCGCGACGCCTCGCAAGAAGGCCCGCCGCACGGCCTACTCGACGCGCTGCGGCGGCTGTTCCGATTGGAAGATTGATGTGCGCGGCGGTCATTCTGAGCGCAGCGAGGAATCTACCATCAACTAGGGCGCCAGATCCTTCGCTCCGCTCAGGATGACACCGCTAAAGGTGCTCAATCTAAATCCTCGTCCTCCGACTCGTACGCAAGCTCGTCCGAGTCGTCTTCGTCGTCTTCGTATTCGAACTCGTCGTCGTCATCATCCTCGTCGTCGTCGAGCTCGTCGTCTTCGTCTTCGTCGCCTTCATCGTCGTCGTCGTCGTCGTCTTCTACTTCTTCCCACTCGTCCTCCTCGAGCTCTTCCTCTTCCTCGTCGTCCTCGTCGACGTCGGAATCCTCCTCGTCGTCCTCGTCCTCGTCCTCGTCCTCGTCTTCGTATTCGTACTCTTCGTCGTCCTCGTCCTCCTCTTCTTCGCCTTCGTCGTCGTCGTCGTCAAATTCATCGTCATCGTCCTCCTTGGACGCGACTATCGTTTGCCAGGCTTCCGACAACCATTCGCATTGCGATTCGCTCTGTTCATCGTCTGCCGTCGCGGCCATCGCACCCTCCGTCATCATCATGCCTTCTGAAGTCGTCATTTGGGACCGCACGATTCGTTACTCCTAGTGCGCAGTTTAACCTAGCGACGCGCCCGTCATCCTGAGCGAAGCGAAGAACCTAGATTCTTCGCTTCGCTCAGAATGACCGATCTCTCTACCGGCTTCTGAAAACGGCGCCTAAGCAACCGCGTCCTTGTGCCGCCTGCTAGGCAGCGTTACGAATTTGATCCACTGGCGGCAATTGTTCCAAGCGGCGCAGGCCAAAAACTTGTAAGAATTTTCGCGTCGTGCCGTAGAGGAACGGTCTGCCTAGCTCGTCGCTGCGCCCGACGATACGCAAAAAGTCCCGTTCCATCAACACGCGCAAGATTTCGCCGCACTGGACGCCCCGAATCCCCTCGACTGCGGCGCGCGTCACCGGCTGCCGATACGCGGCCACCGCCAGGGTTTCCAGGGCCGGCGCCGACATTCGCATGTCGCCCGTCGGGGCGTGGACTTTTCCCAGCCAGTCGGCCAATTGCGGGCGGGTCAGCAATTGCACGCCGTGCGCCACCTCCACCGGTTGAAACGCGCTCCCACGATTGCGCAACCGCCGGGCTAGTTCCCGCACGAGCGACCGCGCTTCCGTCCCATCCGCCAAATCGGCTAAGGCGGCCAGCTTTCTTGAGGGAAGCGGCTCGCGGGACAGCAGAAGAATCGCCTCGACCCGGGCCAACTTATCCGCCGTCCTATCGCCGGCGAGTGAGACCGCCACCGCCGACGCGCCGCCGGCCCCCGTACGCTGTCGAAGGCCCACGCGGCTGTCTGCATAGCGCTGCCAAGGCCCAACCGCCGCCGCCGCGGGGCTTCCCAGCCGTGCCGAAAGCGTGATCGGGCGTTTCAACATCAATCTGCAATGCCCGGAGAGAAAACTGACCGCAAATCACATGCCCGCGCGTTGCGCGAGCTGCCACTGCGAAACCTCGGCGACCACCTGCTCCACGCTCAACTGCGGATCGGCCGCCACCGCTTCAAACAATTGCGTCAATTCGGCCTGTGCTCCCAGCGGCATTTCGCAGCGGAAGCGATACAGTTCTCCGCCGGCGCCCCACCGCTCCAGCGCATATTCCATCACCCCAAGCTGCCGCAGTTCGGCGAGCATCGGCTCCACGCGATCGGCGAACGTCGCGGCCTTCGGCCGGATCAGCGCCGGCGCCGCCTGACGCTCCGTAAACGCAGGCGCAGCGGGTAGACGGTTCGAATTCGCCGATTCCACCGCAGCGCCCGCAGTCGCCTGGTTCCAGCCGACGGCGCCTTTCGCCATCGCGACGAGCCTGTCGACCGCCTGCTGCGCTTGCGGCGGCAACGGCCCGTAATAAACCCACGCGGCGGGCAGGCCCACCAGCACCGATAACATCACCAACGCGCGAACGAACGTAGCCATGGCCCGATGGTCCATTTCAAGGAATTAGGCGCCGGGAAGAGCGCCCCCCAATCTAGGGGCGGGGAATCATATCGCCGAAGAATCGCTAGCTGCAAGATCGGAATGCGGCGCCTTGCACGACACCCCGTTAGCCCCGACCAAGCTCGATCGGGGCTGACGCCAACCCCGATGCAGCGAGCCATCCCGTACAATGCCTCCATGCCCCCGACGCCCATTTATCTCGATCACAACGCCACGGCGCCCATTCTCCCCGAGGTGGCCGAAGCCGTTCGCGATGCGGCCCTCCGCTACGGGGGAAACCCCGCCAGCCAGCACGAACCGGGCCGCCAGGCGCGCCGCGCCCTAGAAACGGCTCGTACACGTATCGGCGAGATCCTCGGCGCCAGCACCGAAGGAATGGACGCCGATCAGATAATCTTCACCAGCGGCGGCACCGAATCCAACAACCTCGCCCTCCAAGGCCTTCTGCAGCCCCGGGCTCTGCCCGGGGGTAAGCCCGAACTCTCGCAACGTTCGTCCCTACCGCAACGCGACCCCCGGCCAGAGGCCGGGGCTACCGGCTCCCGCCTCATCATCTCCGCCATCGAGCACCCCAGCATCGCCCGCACCGCCGAGCACCTTGCTTCCGCAGGTTGCCGCGTCGAAAAACTCGCCGTTAATCGACTCGGCGTCGTACGCATCGAACACCTGGAAAGCCTCCTCGCCGGCGACGCGCAACTCGTCAGCGTCATGCTCGCCAGCAACGAAACCGGCGTCCTGCAACCCGTCGCCGAGATCGCCGCCCTCTGCCGGAAGCGCGGCGTGCTCGTTCACACCGACGCCGTGCAAGCCGTCGGCAAGATCCCCGTCCACTTCCGCCAGCTCGGCGTCGACGCCCTGACCGCCGCCGCCCATAAATTCCACGGCCCCCTGGGCATCGGCGTCCTCATCGTCCGTCACGGCGTTTCGCTTGCGCCCGCGCTTCACGGCGGATTCCAACAAGCGGCCCTACGCCCCGGCACCGAATCAGTAGCGCTCGCCATCGGCATGCTCACGGCCCTCGAATCCTGGCAACGCGAAGCCGGCGCTCGCCGCTTGCGGCTTAGCGCCCTCCGCGACCAACTCGAGCAAGCCATCCTCGCCGGCTACCCCCACGCAGTCCTCATCGGCGCCGAAGCCCCGCGCCTGCCGCACACCTCGAACATTGCCTTCACCGGTCTCGATCGGCAGGCCCTCGTGATGGCGCTGGACCTCGCCGGCGTCGCTTGCTCCACCGGCTCCGCCTGCGCCAGCGGCTCCAGCGAACCCTCGCCTGCGCTGCTGGCCATGGGGCTCTCGGAGGAGGTAATTTCATCGTCCGTGCGGTTCAGTTTGGGCGCCACGACGACCGCCGCCGAGATTGCTGAAGCGACTCGCCGTATCCTCAGTGTTTGCAACCATTTGCGATACGAGAAATAAGCCCCGATTCCGCCCGCGGAGACTCCCGTTCTGGCGGCGAATCGGGTAGATTACGGGCTTGGATTCTTGCGGGCAGACGACGCAGCGAGGCGTGCGTTTTTTCCTGGCTGAAAGCTGACCGCTTCAGGCTGAAAGCTTCTCACTTGATCGACGGCGTATTGCAACTCGACCTCCCCCAAAATAGCCCCGACCAAGCGTGGTCGGGGCTAGCGGCGCCGTTTGTCGTGGGGCCCGAGAACGCGCTGCTCGTCGCGCCGGTTCAGCGATTGCTTACTGGCAACGATCTCGCCGAAGCGGCCCGCTTATTCAACCCGCTCATTCTCGTGGGTCCCTCCGGCAGCGGCAAGTCGCAACTCGTGCAAGGCATGGTCCGCCACTGGCGCGGAGTGCTTCAACGCTCCGCGGTCGAATACTTCACCGCCGCCGACTTCGGCCGCGAGTCCCAAGCCGCCGCCGCCGAAGAGCGACTGTCGCAGTGGCAGGCGCACATCCGCGGCTTGCAATTCTTGGCGATCGAAGACGTCCACCGCCTGCGGCCTCGCAGCACCATCCACCAGGAACTGCGGTACGCGATCGACGCAATTCTGGAAAACGGAGGCGTCGTCGTCGTCACCGCCCAGCGCGAACCTTCCGCACTCACGCAGCTCGACCCCGGTCTGCGCGACCGCCTCGCTGCTGGCCTTACCGTGCGGCTGCAACGTCCTGGACTGGCCGCGCGCGAGGCGATACTTCGCGTTGCCGCGAACGCCCGCGGCGTGATCCTCGAGGACGAGGCAATTTCCCGACTTGCACGTCGAGAAGTCGGCACGCCCGCCGAACTGATCGGCAGCCTCCGGGAATCTTCCGGCTCCCTCCCCCTTGCGGGGAGGGTTGGGGAGGGGGTCGAAGCGGGTGCATGCCGCAATCACCCCTCCCAGTCAACGGGAGGGGAGCAGAAGAACCAGTCGGATCGCGCTGCGATCAAGCACATCATCGCCATCACCGCCCGATACTTCGCCGTGACACAAGCCGCCCTCACCGGCCCCTCGCGCCGCACCTCCTTGGTGCAGGCCCGCAACATCATCGTCCACCTGGCCCGTCGGCAGACCGACCTCAGCTACGCCGAAATCGGCCGACAGCTCGGCGGCCGCGACCACACCACGATTATGCACGCCGACCGCCGCCTGAACGAACAATCAATCCAAGACCCGGCGATTCAACAAGCTATCGACGAACTCGACCGCCTCGTGCGGTAAGCCAACACAACGACGAACCGAATTGCCGAGTGAATTGAATTCCGAAGTTCACGCCGCCGCAATTAGCCCCCGGTCAGTGACCGGGGGCTAAATGAATTTTGAGTCGTGAATAATCTGATCAAAACCCGTCAGCAAATACCTCCATCTCCCGCTTAATCCAACAACAAACCGCGGCAACTACAAAACGCCGCGAATCATTAACACGCCGCCAACCATTTCCCAACAGCTACGCAACACGTTATCCCCAAGGCGCCCGACGGCGTAAACGCAATTGTCGCTGCCGCTTAAACCGCTATTGCACACTGTAAGCAACAACGAACGCCTTCGCTCTTCTACTGTTACTAGCTTATAAAAATCTAATTACGACAAGTCGCTGCGTGCGGCACGTCGGCACTTCAGAGATCAAGAGACCCGCAATGAAAATCTCCTGCGATCGCGAACAACTCCTGCAAGCCTTCCAGACCGTCGCGACCGTCGCGCCGTCGCGTAGTCCTAAGCCGATCCTGCAGAATGTCAAGCTCGACGTGACGGCCGAGGGCGCTTCGCTGACCGCCACCGACCTGGAGGTGGGCATCCGTCACGCCGTCACTGGGGTGGATGTGCAGGCCGCCGGCTCGGTCGTGTTGCCGGTCGCGCGCTTCGGCAGCATTCTGCGGGAGAGCACCGATCAAACGCTGCACATCGAGAGCGACGGCAACGGCGCCACCATCCGCGGCGAACGGAGCAAGTTCCAACTCCCTGCCGAGAACCCGGCCGAGTTCCCCACCGTCGCCGAATTCGCCGAAACCAGCTTCTTCGAAGTACCGGCCCGGCTGCTTCGCGAGCTCATCCGTCGCACCGTTTTCGCCACCGACAACGAAAGCAGCCGCTACGCCCTGGGCGGCGTGAAGCTCGAATTCGACGCCGGCCAAGTGACCGCCGTCGGCACCGACGGTCGCCGCCTGGCCAAGATGGCCGGCCCCATCGGCGTCCACGGCGAACCGGCCGCGGTCCAGCAGAACACGATCGTCCCGACCCGCGCGATGCAGCTCATCGAGCGGGCCATCGCCCCCAGCGACGCCGAGGTGCAACTCGCGATCCGCGGCAACGAGCTCCTGGTTCACAGTCCGCGAGCCACGATCTCGGCTCGCCTGCTTGAGGGCCGCTTCCCCGAGTGGCGCAAAGTGTTCCCCGAGCGCGGCATCGGCCAGCAGATCGAGCTCGCCGCCGGCCCGACGCACGCCGCTGTCCGCCAGGCGGCGATCGTCACCAGCGAAGAAAGCCGCGGCATCGACTTCACCTTTGGCGGCGGTTCGCTCGTGCTAGCCGGCAAGGCGGCCGAGGTCGGCCAAAGCCGCGTCGAGCTGCCCATCGGTTACGACGGCCCGGAGATCACGATCACGCTCGACCCGCGATTCGTCATCGACTTCATGAAGGTTCTCGACGCCGAGAAGACGTTCACCCTCGAACTCAAAGACGGCGAAAGCGCCGCCGTCTGCACCACCGACGACGGCTATGGGTACGTGATCATGCCGCTTGCGCGGGATCGTTAGTTAAAACGTCTCGCGAAGGCGTCGCGTGCTGAGCCACCGCCGCTCGTGTCATTGCCATCAGAGCCCCAGAGGGGCGAAGTAATGTAGCCAGGGGCGCCAGCCCCTGGATTGCAGCCCTCAGAAGAACCCAAAGCCCCGTAGGGGCGACATCATTCGTCGATGAAGGAACTATGCCGCCCCCACGGGGCTTTCCTCACAGAATCACGCGTTATCCAGGGGCTGGCGCCCCTGGCTACATTACGCCGCCCCTCCGGGGCTAATTGACAGCAAACGCCTTGACCGAACCCCACCCCGCCGACTGGGCCGACCTGGAGCGTCGCAGCCGCTCGCACCGCCGCTGGTTCTACGGCCGGCAGCCCAAGCCGGTCGGCGAAATCCTGACCCAGCTCATCCAGCGTCGCGGCTACGCCCAAGTGCGAGCCGCGGGCGAGTGGATCGAAGCCTGGGCTGCGGCCTCCGGCG
>JBGSYU010000612.1:0-3695 GCA_041750715.1 Lacipirellula sp. | reverse complement strand
GTCGGCGCCCTCGGCGCCGGCGAGCAGGGCGAACGAGACGCTCCAGGGCATAAAGAGGGTGGGCGAGCCGAAGTTGTTGTAGAGGCTGTATTGCTCGTACTGGCCGGCCGCGCCGAAGGCGGCGTCGGGTTGGAAGAAATTGTCGCGGCCTAGCTGCTGAAGCTTCGCCGACGCTTCTCGCTCGTAGCGGACGTAGTTCTCCCAAGGGTTGGTGGCGAGCGACCGGGCGGGGTAGTTGTCGACGCCGCGGTCGGAAGTGTCGACGAAGAGGTTCAGCAGGGCTTGCTCGAACGGAGCGCGGAACTGCGACAAGCTGTGCGTCAGATGGGCGTCGTCGGCGTTCACCAGAAAGTTGCGCGAGCGGGCCGTGTCGGCGTTCCAGCGGCTTTCCAGCGGGACGTGATGGTCGTCCGACACTTCCGCGGCGAGCGAGATGACTTTGCCTTCGTTGGTATAGCCGTCATACGTGAAGGTTGACATGCCTTGCGCCGGCCGGTAGCCGTGGCTGAACCCAGCGGCTGGGGTGGCGAACGCGTCGAAGCGGAAACGGTTCTGCACGGCGTCAATCGAGGCAGCGAGGGCAGGGGAGGTCGTCGGCAGCGACTTGTACTGGTGGAGGGCCAGGGCGATGAACGACGCGTCGATCGTCGATTCTTCGTTGTCGCCGCCGGGGCGGGCCGCGGTGGCGGGGTTGATGAAGCGCGTGGGCAGAAACCGATTGGCGCCTTCGTTCAAGTTCGTGTTGAGCGAGGCGGCGACTTGGCCGGCGAAGGCGTCGGCGTCGGTTTGGGTGACCCAGCCGCGGCGGACGGCGGAGGGGAGCATCCAGAGGACGCCGCTGGTGGTGTTCATGGCGGCGGCGCCGACATCGTCGGAACGATTGTAGATGAGGCCGGTCGCGCGGTTGCGGGCAGTCCAGAGGCCGCTGAACTGGCGTTCGGCGAGGCGTTCGGCGATCGTCGTGATGGGGGCGGTCGCCAGCTCTATCGGGCCGCCTGATTCGCGGAGCGTGAAGTCGTCGAGGTAGATCGAACCGGTCGCAGCGCCCGACTGCGGGGCGACGACAAAACTGGTGGCGTAGGTGCGCGAAAGATCGGGCGAGCCGATGACGTTCCAGCCGGGCGAGGCGAGGTTGAACGGCGCGGAGACCTGGGTCCAGTCGCTGCCGGGGGGAATGTTGAACGTGCGATTGGCTTGATGAGCGCCGTCGTCGCGGTAGTCCTTGATTTCGTACTTCAGCGCGAGCGGCGTGCCGGTGTCGTTGCGGACGTAGAACTCGAAGCTGTCGTAACGGGTGAGGTCGCGGGTTTGCCGCTGCGACAGCGCGCCGAGTTCGCTGGCGAAGGTTTGGAAGAATTTTGAGCCGGCGGCGGGGATCGTGCCGAGGTTGGCGCGGATTGACGCCGTTCCGGAGTGCGCGATGCTCGTATCGCGGGTGACGGCCGTGACGCTGCCGGGGTTGAAGCCGCCGCCCCAGTTATTGAGGTTCGTCGCGGACCCCTGGATGCCGGTGCGTTCGCCGTTGAAGAGGGGGGTGACGGAGAGATCGCCGGCCCGCAGTGAACTAGCGGACGCAACCGCGAAAGCCGTTGCGGCGCACAGCGCATGGCGCCAAAACGAATTGCATCGGATCCTCGCGCGGCTCTTGGCGAGTGCCCCTGGGTGAACCGTCGGCTGGCGAAATGTCATTGTCGTTCTCGGTCGTCACGTCGAACTTGGCCCCCTCTCCGTTGCGACCTTTGCGACCTTCTGTTCACCGACTTGTTTTTGAACAGAAGGTCGCAAAAGGGCGCAAAGGCTCGGAATAGGTTTCTAGGATGTCCTGAACTGTCAGGGGCGTTGTGAGCGTTCAAGCGTCATAAAGGTCGTTACTCTTAGTTATCGCAGTGCGGGCGGCGCCGGCCAAACATTTGGCTTGAGTTTATCGCGGCAGACGTGGAGTAATTCGGCGAAACGGCTTACTGGCAAGCGTGCCCAGCGGCAATGGGCCAAAGGCCGCGAGATGGACTTATATTGTCGACAGGGTAGACAGCGCGGGGTCGTGCACGCCGCAGGATTCGCGGACGACAAGCTCGGATTTCAAGGTAATTTTGGTCGCGTGGCGCTTCGGGTCGTCGAACCGTTGGCAGAGAAGATCGATGGCGGCCGCCCCCATGCTCGACATGGGCACGCGCACCGTCGTGAGACGCGGTCGGGTCATCGAGGCGATTCGCGTGTCGTCGAATCCGACGACGGACAGGTCGTCCGGCACGGACAGGCCCGCAGCCAACGCCGCGTCGATAAATCCGGCGGCCATCTCGTCGTTAGCCGCGAAGACGGCCGCCTCCTGGCCGGCCCATTCAAGCACCCGTTTCACGCCCAACTCAAAGGCGGTGTCGTACTGGTAATCGAGATGGTAGACGTCGTCCCCCACCTGGAGACCGACCTCGCTGGTCACCTCGCGATAAGCGCTCAAGCGCTCAATCGTATCGATGTTCGTTATGGGGCCGCCGACGAACACGATACGCCGGATGCCGCACTGCTGAACCAAGTGGCGCAGCATCGCAACGGTGCCGGTTCGCTGGTCGATCACGACGCTGTCGTGCTTCACGCCGCTGACGTCGCCGTCGAGCACTACCAGCGGGATGTTGACCTTCTTGAGCGATTCGCGGATGCGGGTGTTGATCTCGGAAATCATCACGGCCAGCCCGTCGACAATACCGTGATCCGCCACCGCGGCCATCAGCTCGCTGCCGTCATCCTTGGCGGCGGCTGAGGAGATCATCAGCTTGTAGCCCAATTCGCGCGCGCGCAAGTTGGCGCCGCGAATGATCTCAGAATAGAACTCGCCGTGCAGGTCGGGCAGCACAAGCCCCAGAATATGACTTCGCCGCAGCATCAGCCCCCGAGCGAACACGTTGGGGGTGTAGCCGAGATCGCTGATGGCCGACTCGACCCGCTTGCGCGTCTCCTCATTGACGATATTGCGACGATTCAGCACCCTGGAAACGGTGCTGATCGAAACATTGGCCTTTGCGGCGACATCTTGAATGGAGACGGACACGGCGACGCTCCTGAGGGCGACTCCCGCTCATATCGGCGATGAGAGCGCTTTCAACGCAGTATAGGCAGGATTTGAAGGCGGAGCAACGACCTAGGCGGAAGCCCCAGGAGCACTGCAAAGTCCCGCGCGCACGGTCATTCTGAGGTACTCCGAAGAATCTAGCCGGACTCTTCGGAGTACCTCAGCAGTGACAGCTTCTAGACTTTGCAGTTCTCCTGGCGGAAGCCCATAAACGCTTGTTTCCGTCCGACTCCGGCAGCCGGATCCATAAAATCAGCCACGGAGGTCGGCTTATGCCAGCACCTGATGAATCACATGGCCGTGTACGTCGGTCAGTCTTCTGTTGGCGCCGTTATTCCGTACTGTAAGCTGCTCATGGTCGATTCCCAAAAGGTGCAGCACGGTGGCGTGGAAGTCATAGGTCGTCGTGACGTCGCTCGCCGCCTGCCAGCTCCAGGGATCGCTTTCACCGTAGGAGACCCCCGGCCTCACGCCGGCGCCGCACATCCACCCGGCGAACACGCCGCCGTTGTGATCTCGGCCGCCGTCGCCCTGCGAGAAGGGCATCCGCCCGAACTCGGTGGTCCACAGTACCAGCGTGTCGTCGAGCAAGCCGCGCTGCTTCAAGTCGACCAACAGGCCGGCGATCGGT
>JBGSYU010000611.1:0-5579 GCA_041750715.1 Lacipirellula sp. | reverse complement strand
GCGCTACGCCGGGCGCGCGACCGGGTGCCAACCGGCCCAAGTCGAAGACCTCGTTTCGCGCCTCATCGAGACCGCGCTGGAAGCCTTCCCGCGCGACGACGAGACCCAACTCGCACTCTATCTACGACTGAACCGGGTCGCCCAAGATTGCCTCAGCATGCTGTTCCCCGGCGACCGCAAGCGATTTACGTCGCGCCTGCGAACGCCGCTGAGCGACGCCCAACGCGAGTGGGCCGACGTCGGCCTAAAGAGGTTCGACGGCAACGACGGCCAACCGCCGATCAAGTCGCCGCCGAAGCCCCGAAGAGCTGCTCCCCCAAAACTCCGCCCACCATCGCCCGCTAAAGAAACGGACAAAACGGACAAAACCCGCGCCGCGCTGGCCGAGCGCGACGCTGAGGATTTGCAGGACATCGAGTGGGAACGCGCCCTGTTCAGGTGCAAGTAGCGCTAGTTTTTGTCCCCAAAAAAAGATCGGCGCTTTACCAACCGCAAAACGCTCTCAACAATTGGCGGACCGCGGAACTATGGACGGCCGCGCAGCGAATGAACCATTGCAGCCCCGGCCTCTGGCCGGGGGTTGGCTTGGATCACGCATGATTTTCCCGCAGGCAACGCGACCCCCGGGCAAAGCCCAGGGCTGCATGATGGCGGGCGAAGGCTCATTCGCCGCGCAGTCCTCATTTATTTACCGTTTATGGAGCGTCAATAGCCGCGACCCGAAGGGGAGCGCTCCAGCGACGACGCTCACCCCCGCAACCTCCCCACAATGGCCTCTACATCGTACACGCACCCGCCCCACGTCCCGCCGCCCACGGCTTGCAGGGCCGCCCACAGCCGCGTGTCTAAGGGCAACTCCGCCGCCTCCGCCAGGTCGTCGCGCAACGGTCGCCGCGCAAGCTCCGCCGCGCCCCATGCCGCGTCGCGACGCATCTCGCCGCGACCCACCAGATCGACCCGACCTTCGGCCCGCTGCAAATCGACGGCGATCTCAATCCAATCGCCATCCACGACTTTGCCAATCGGCCCGCCAGCAAGCGCCTCCGGCCCCACATGCCCGATGCACGCGCCGGTCGATACGCCCGAGAACCGGGCATCGGTCACCAGCGCCACCTGCTTGCCCCACGGCATGTATTTTAGCGCCGAAGTCAACTGGTACGTCTCTTCCATCCCGGTCCCCGCTGGCCCACAGCCGGCCAACACGATCACGTCGCCCGGCTCGATGGCGCGACCGGCTTGCCCTTTGATCGCCGCCATGGCCGTCGCCTCTGCGGTGAACACCCGCGCCCGGCCTGCGTGCCGATACACGCCATTTTTAATCAGCGAGCGGTCGATCGAAGTCGCCTTCACTACCGAGCCCTCGGGCGCAAGGTTGCCGGTGAGAAACGCCAGCGTTCCTGTCAGTCCGGCCTCTTTGGCTCGCTCGGGCGGAAAGATGACGTCGTCCGGATCGACGCCGTCGCACGTTTGCAGCGTCTCGCGCAGCCGCGCCCGCCGCTTCGAACGCTGCCATGTATCGAGCACGTCGCCCAGCTTTTCACCAGTCGCCGTGAGCACGTCCGATTCGATCAGCCCCAGTTCGCGCAGATGCCACATCACTTCCGGCACGCCGCCCGCCAGAAACACGCGGACCGTCGGATGGTCGAACGGCCCATTAGGCAGCGCGCTCACCAGCCGCGGCGTGCGCCGATTTACCTCAATCCAGTCGCTCACAGTCGGCCGCTTCAGTCCGGCCGCATGGGCCACCGCCGGCAGGTGCAGCAGCAAATTCGTCGAACCCCCAAACGCCGCATGAACCGCCATCGCATTACGAATCGAAGCGTCCGTCACCACGTCGCCCACGCAAATCCCGCGCTCATGCTGCCACAAACACGCCTCTGCCGAGCGCCGCGCGAGATCGAGCCAAATGGGTTGCCCCGACGGCGCCAGCGCCGAATGCGGCAGCGACAACCCCAGCGCTTCGCCCACCACTTGCGACGTGGCCGCGGTGCCCAGAAACTGGCACCCGCCCCCGGGCGTCGCGCACGCGCGGCAACCCATCTCCGCCGCTTCCTGCAGCGTGATCAACCCGTGCGCGTATCGCACGCCGATCGTCTGAATCTTGGCGGCGTCTTCCCCGCGCGAGGGCGGCAGCGAAACGCCGCCAGGAATCAGCACCGCAGGCAGTCCGCGTACCCCGGCCAGCGCCATCATCATCGCGGGATGGCCTTTGTCGCACGTCGCCACGCCGAGCACGCCGCGCCGCGTCGGCAGGGAGCGAATCAGCCGCCGCAACACGATCGCCGCATCGTTGCGATACGCGAGGCTGTCGAACATCCCGCTGGTGCCCTGCGTCCGGCCATCGCATGGATCGGAGCAAAATCCTGCAAACGGCACGCCCCCGCGCGCCTTGATCTCCCGCGCCGCCGCCTCGACCAACAGGCCGACTTCCCAGTGGCCGGTGTGATATCCCAGCGCCACCGGCGACCCGTCCGCGGCGCGCAGCCCGCCCATCGTGCTGAGGATTAAAAACTCCGGCCGGCCCAGTTCCGCCGCCGACCACCCCATCGCCGCATCCTGCGACCAGCCGAACAAATCCCCGCTCGGCCGCGACCGCAGCATGTCGTCGGTAAAGGGAAGTGCGCCGGCCGCCCCATCTGCCGTAGTTTGCACATCGAACAGTGAAGCATCGCCGGAGTCAAACCAATCGCGGTCGCGCATTGCCATGCTCGTTTAGCGCCGACCATCCTGGCCGGACCTCAAGTACGGGTCGTCAAGACGCCTCCGTTCCGTCGACGCCAAATCCTCAACCAGGCGGTAATCCCGGCTACTGAACGACGTCAACAACTGCACTACATACCAAAAAAACACCGTCACCAAGGCTAACGGCGACGGTGCTCATCGCTATCTCCCGAGCAAAGGGACGGAATCCATTGGCCCTACACACGCCATTCTAACGCACATGCGGCCTATGCCAAACATCGCTTCCAACGCCGCACAATACGTCTAGGGAGATGTGCTCCGCAATCGCCAGCCGCGCTACGAGAATCCCTCCCCCGGCGGTAGTGATACCGTTTGCCGAGCTCGCCAGCCTGTCATTCCGAGGTACTGGAGTCCGAGGTACTGGAGTGGAATCTACCCGGACCCGTCGGAGTACCTTGGGGCGACAGGGCAAACGGTATCGCTAACCCCCGGGCCTCACCCTTCCCGCCCTCGCCCCGCTTCGGTAGAATCAGGTTCTCGCAAAGTCTGTACGACCGGCAGCAAGCTTCACTCCGCCCCAAACGGGGCCCGGCGCACCTTGCACCCCTAGCTCAACTGGATAGAGCATCGGACTACGAATCCGAAGGTTACAGGTTCGACTCCTGTGGGGTGTACTCAACGTAACCTATTGCCGGTCAAGAGTTTCTGACACCTGCCGACGTTCGGCAGTGCGGCGTTTTCCACCTGAGTTATCCGGTACATACCGGAAAACTCTGGGCTACATGGGAGACCTGCACTATGTCGCGTCCAAAGAAGCTCATTCCTTCCTACCGGAAGCACCGCGCCAGCGGGCAAGCCGTTTGCACCGTCAACGGCGTCGATCATTACCTCGGTCCGCACGGGACTAAGGCGTCCCACCTCCAGTACGACCGGCTGATTGCCGAGTGGTTGTCCTCGGGGCGTTCGGTAAGCTACGGCGCTCCCGTCCACGACAGGCTGATTGTCGAATTGGTAGCCGATTATTTGCGGCATATGAAGGGCTACCACGGCGACGGCCCTGAGAGTGAATACCATCGCATCAAGCCGGCGCTGAAGCCTTTGCGGGAGCTGTACGGCCGGACCGCCGCCGTCGACTTCGGCCCGCTGGAGTTTAAGGCACTTCGCCAGCAATTCCTGAAAGCCGATTGGAGCCGGACCTACATCAATGCCAATATGCACCGCGTCGCCCGGATGTTTCGCTGGGCGGCCGGCGAGGGGCGCGTACCGCCGACGGTCCCGCAAGCCTTGGCGATGGTTCCGGGATTGAGGGAGGGTAAGACCACGGCCCGTGAAACGGCGGCCGTCCTGCCCGTCGATGACGCCACGGTCGACGGTACGCTGCCGTTCATGCCGAGCGTCGTGGCCGATATGGTCCGACTGCAACGGCTCACCGGAATGCGCCCCGCGGAAGTTTGTATCCTTCGCCCGTGCGACTTGGACCGCACCGGCGACGTTTGGATTTATCGTCCGCAGCGGCACAAGACGGCGCACCACGGGCGGGAGCGAACCATTCTGATTGGACCCAAGGCGCAAGCCGTGCTGCTGCGGTATCTGGCCCGCGACCATCAAGCCTATTGCTTTTGTCCGCGTGATTCGATGGCCAAGCACCGCGCCGCCAAGCACGCGGCCCGCGTCACCCCGAGGAGTTGCGGCAACATGCCCGGCGACAATCGGAAGTCGGCTCCCCGCAAGAAACCCGGCGAGCATTACACGACGCAATCCTACGGGCGCTCAATCGCCGCGGGATGCAATAAGGCGTTTCCGCACCCGACGCTGGCCGGCGTGTCGAGAGACAAGCTCACCCCCGCCCAAAGCATCGAATTGCGAACGTGGCGGTCCGAACACCGCTGGTCCCCGAACCAGCTACGGCACGCGGCGGCGACGGAAGTGCGACGGGAGTTTGGCCTAGAGGCCGCGCAGATTGTGCTGGGACATTCCAACGCCAACGTGACGCAAGTCTATGCGGAGCGCGACTTGGCGAAGGGGCTGGAGGTGGCAAAGCGTATCGGTTGAACGTGAGAGCAAAACGAAGCGTGAAGCGCAGGAAGGGTTTGGCGGTTGCGTTGAAGATCGGTTAGATTCTTGTTTGCTGAGTTCGCGGGAGTTGCTCCCCGCTAGATTCCTCCGGCGCTTGCGGCCGCACCTTACCGCGGCGTCGGAGGAATCGGCTCGGCGTTTCATAAGGTGCAATTCTCATGGCGAAGCGAGCCAAGGCCGCGGACGATGACGTTCCGGGCATCTACTCGAAACGGAAGCCGATACCGCTGAAAGTCGCTGGCCGTTCGTTGACGGCTGCCGAGCGAAAAGCAGCAAGAGCCGCGTTTGATTCGATGGTCAATCAACCGCCGTGGGCGGAGTGGTTCGCGACTATCGGCCCGTGGCTCGTCGAGGCGGCGGCGTCGGACGATGCAGCGACTTCTCGCGACGCGCAACAAGCGCGGCATTTATGGCAATGGTGCGAATCGCAGATTGAGGCGAACCCCGCGGCGGAAAAGATGATTCGCAACGCGATGATGCTCGGCAAACTTATTGAGCGCGTGCAAGTGCGACCTCTAGAAGGGCTGGTTCGCAACGGGCGGAAGCAAGTTCGCCACGCGGATAATATGCGCGACGCCAAGGCGGAAGCCGCTGTAGTAAAGCGAAAGGACAAACGGCTCCGTGCGGAAGCGGCGCTGCAATGGGCGCGTGAGAATTTCCCAACGGCCGCTCACGACGATTACGTCGGCTTTCTCAAGAACAAAGCTGCGAAGCATATCGGCGTGTCCCGCGATACGCTCGATCGGCATTTGGGGTACTGAAACTATTTCCAAGTACCGTCCGCAACTCTTATAAGAGTTGCGGAAAACGGCGGGTAACTT
>JBGSYU010000610.1:0-2072 GCA_041750715.1 Lacipirellula sp. | reverse complement strand
GCAATGGCTTCGCGGTTCGCCGGCCGCAGGATGGCTCCGCCGCCCAGGGCGATGACCGTCCGCCGCCGGCTGCACAACTCGGCCACGACCTCCGACTCCAAATCGCGGAAGGCCTCCTCGCCGTCGTCGGCAAAGATGGCCGCGATGCTCTTGCCGGCGCGCAGCTCGACCTCGACGTCGGCGTCGACCCAGTCCCACCCCAACCGCAGCGCCGCGTGCTGCGCCACGGTGCTCTTGCCCGTGCCGCGGTAGCCGATCAGCGCGATAGAGTCGAGGTTCATCTCTGGGCAAGTATCGCAGATTCTACGCCGCGAATCTGCGCGAACACGTCCGCCTTGGCGTCCTTTACGATCTTCTGTTCAACAATCCGACCCAACGAAAATCCGACCCAACGAACGGAAGGCCGCGAAGGGCGCAAAGGATTGAGTGCGTGGTTCCAACGGCCGTCGCACTACGGAGCCCATTCTATGCGGCGCGGGCGAACGCTCGGCGGGCCGAAATTGTAAGGCCGGTTGCGAGCAATAGCCACGCAGCGGGTTCGGGCACGGGTGTGATAGCCGCCGTTGCCGCCGGCAATCCGAAATCACTTTGCCACGCGAGGAAGTCGGCGCCGCCATCATTATCTGCATCAGAACCGCCGCTGATTCTACCCGATTGCCGTCGATCGCAGCGACGATGGCTGCCCACTGCCGGAACGACGGCACTCGAAACGTGCATTCATTGCCTGCTAGCATTTGCGACCGTCCAGCGCGACACTCGCCGCGGCTTCACTCTCGGCGCACCGAAGTGGACGACGAGCAGGGCCGATCAGTTTTCGCGGGGCGCCATGCCCACGTCGGCGTGGGCATGTAAATCGCCGCGGAAAACATGGCCACGTCGGAAGACCTCCGTGGCCATGGCACCCCCTATCTTGAATCACTGATCCGCCCTGGGACGACGAACCAGCAAAATGACTTTCGCCGCCGCTTGAGGTACACTTGAGGCATGACGACGACCATCCTTGCTCATTTCGACGGCCAAGTCATCGTGCCCGAGGAACCCTTGGCGCTGGCGCCCGGGGAGAAAGTGCGGGTGACGATCGAGCGGGGAATTAATGCGAAGCCGACGGAGCGGCGTCGGCAGGCTGGCAGCGCGCGGGGACAGGTGTGGATGTCGCCTGACTTCGATGCGCCGCTTACCGAGTTTGAGGACCTGGCGTGACGCGAACGCTCTTGCTCGACACGCAGGCGTTTCTGCGATTCACGATGGATGATGCGTCGCTGACGCCAGTGGTGCGCGCGGCGATCGAAGACGCCGAAACGCCTGTGCTGGTGAGTTGGGCCACCGCGTGGGAGATAGGGATCAAATTCCACCGCGGCTTGCTGAGGTTGCCTGAAACTCCGCGCGCCTTCTTCGCCCGACAATTGGCTTTGAATGACTTCGACGAAGCCCCCATTGTTCTTGAAGCCGTGCTACTTTCGACGGAGCTGCCGCATCACCATCGTGATCCGTTCGACCGATTGATTATCGCCGAGGCGTTGCGCACGTCGATTGAGGTTGTGTCGTCGGATGCGCAATTCGACGCGTACGGAGTCGCCCGCGTGTAGTGAAGGCCACTGCCAGCCGCTCACTGTTCGTCCGCCTCGGTCTCGCTCTCCTCGCCCGGGCGCGGCGACGCCGGCGGCGGGGAGTACTTCAGGGGCCCGATGGCGCGCTTCAGCACGTCGCGCATCCGCTCCGACGACGCTTCCTTGCCCGTGAACAGGAAGAATTGCAGTTGCGCCTGCCGCACGAACATTTCCACGCCGGTGATCACCATGCAGTTCCGCGACCGGGCGTCTTTGATCAGAAGCGTGCTCTCGGGGTTGTAGACCGTATCGAATACCAGCATCGAGGGCTTGAGGTAGGTCTTGTGAATGGGCGATTCGTCGACGTTGGGGTGCATGCCCACGGGCGAGCAGTTGATGATGACGTCGACGTGGCCGCGGTGGCGCATCTCCCAGTCAACCGCCTTGGCCTCGAACGCGGCGGCTAGCCGCTCGGCGCGGGCGATCGTTCGCGACGCGATCGTCGTGATTGCTCCGCGCTTACGG
>JBGSYU010000609.1:0-1770 GCA_041750715.1 Lacipirellula sp. | reverse complement strand
CAGGTTACCATCGAGGTGCCGAAGCGCGTGACCGCCGAAGAGGAAACGCTGCTCCGGCAACTGGCCGAGCTGGAGCACAAAAACGTCGCCCCCGAGCGAAAGAGCTTTTTCGACAAGGTCAAGAAATATTTCACGCAGGATGCGACCCCATAACATAAAGCCGCGACCGGTGGTCGCGGTCCGCGAGTCCACAAAAAGGAGTTCCCCGCCATGTCGGCGAAACCCCATCACGATCAACCCTCCCGCGACGGCGGCGCCCCAACGCCCGGCGACCAGGCGTTCGAGGCCGAAACGATTGACTTCATCGGCGCCGGCGATGCGAGCGCCGTCGATGCCGATCTTGCCGCCGAGCGGGACCGCAATCTGCGACTCCGCGCCGAGCTGGAAAACGTTCGCAGCCGCGGCTTGCGCGAACTGGCCGACCAGATTCGTTACGCGGCGCTTCCGCTGGTTCGCGACCTGCTGCCGGCGCTCGACAATATCGACCGCGCGCTCGACGCCGCCACCAACGCGAGCGAAACCGGCCCCCTGATCGACGGCTTCCGCATGGTGCGTCAGCAAATCGCCGCCGCCCTCCAGCAGCACAACTTCCGCGAAATTCCCGCGCTGGGCGAATTGTTCGACCCGCAGTTTCACGCCGCTATCCTTCAACAACCCTCGACCGACGTCCCGGCGAATCATGTCACGATGGTCGCGCAGCCCGGTTATCAAATCCACGACCGCGTGGTGCGGCCTTCGCAAGTCATTGTCTCCAGCGGTCCCGCGTGAGGCGACGTTGTGCGGAGCTTCACCGGCGGGTCGTTGACCCGCGGCTACTGACTCCTGTCCCCTGACTCCCGACCCCTTCCCATGCCCACCTACGACTACGAGTGCGACGCCTGCGGACACGAGTTCGAGCTGTTCCAAGGCATCAACGACCCCCATCAGCGCAAGTGCCCAAGCTGCGGCAAACTGAAGCTCCGTCGCCTCTTCGGGATCGGCGCCGCGGTGGTGTTCAAAGGATCGGGCTTCTACGAAACCGACTACCGTAGCGAGTCCTATAAAAAAGGCGCCGAGAAAGACAAACCAAAGAGCGAGGGCGACTCATCTGACGGCAACGCCAAATCGGACGGCGAAGACAAAAAGAAGTCCGATGGCGATGCCAAGAAGGGCGGCGACAGCGCCGCGCCCACGTCACCATCAAAATCTAAACCCAAAAAACCCAAGAAAGACTAACGCATCGCCGCTTGCGGCTTAGCGATCCCATGCGTTGCCCCACCTGCAAACGCGAGTTCGCGATCGACGCCTCGCCGGCGAAGCCGTTCTGCAGCGAGCGCTGTCGACTCATCGACTTGGGCCGCTGGCTCGACGAAGGCTACGCCGTCCCGACGGCGCTAGATCCCGACGCGGACGATCTGCCCGACGCGCCGATTCCGGAGGAGGATTAGCGGCGAGTCGCTGCTGCCTACTTCCGCTTGGCTGTTTATAATTGCACCCACCCGATAGCCGCGGGCTAATAGCCCGCCGGTGAAGCACGTTTGGCAAAGTCAGTCGTAGCGCTCCGGCGGGCTATTAGCCCGCGGCTAATCCTCGATCCTTGAATTTCGCCATGTCAAATCCCGCCTGTATGGTCACGTCGGTTCGCTGGACCTCCATCTGCCCATGGCTGATTCTCGTCCGCGCCGCGCGGGTCTCGCTTATGGTGCGGGTGATCCTGCTCGCCGTCGTCGGCGTTGTCCTAACACATGCTGGCTGGTCGTGGATTCATCGCATAACGGCCCGCGAGTTCGC
>JBGSYU010000608.1:0-1621 GCA_041750715.1 Lacipirellula sp. | reverse complement strand
CGACGTGACCTGCTTGTCCTGCATCGCCTTCTGCAGGTCTTCGATAGACTTCTCCATGACGTCGAAGGCGGGCAGCGCCACCGGCCGCGGCCGCTCCTGGCTGCGAAGCAAGGGTGGCGCACTCAGCGCAAGCAAGACGATGAGGAACAGACTCAGACGCATGGTGGTAATGATAGTGCTCGTTGTGATCGCGGCAGGCGTTCTCATGTGGGGCGTCCGTCAGCTCGAGCCACGCATCGCGTTCTTTCCCTATGCCGGCGAGAACATCACCCCGTTTCAGCTCGGCGCGGACTTCACCGCGCTGACCCTCGGCACGGCGGATGGCGAGCGGCTCAGGGCGTGGCACATTCCCCGCGCGGACGCGGTCGCCCAGGTGGTCTATTTCCACGGCAACGGCGGAAACCTGTCGATCTGGGCGGACGTGCTCGTCGGACTCTGGCAGCAGCGCCTCGACGTCGTCGCGGTGGATTATCGCGGCTACGGCCTGAGCAGCGGCGCACCTACGGAGCAGGGTCTCTATCGCGATGCGGACGCCACAATCGCCTACGTCGATGCCACGTTGCGGCGCGCCGAGCTTCCGCTGCTCTACTGGGGCCGTTCGCTCGGAACGGCGGTGGCCAGCTACGCCGCAAGTCGGCGGAGGCCGGATGGTGTGGTGCTCGAAGCCGGGTTCCCCTCGGCCCGAGCGCTGTTCGATAGCAATCCCGTGATGCTGGTGCTGACCGCGTTCTCGACGTATCGCTTCGCGACAGCGGATTGGATGTCAGATGTCACGACGCCCACGCTGGTAATCCACGGCGACCGCGACAGCGTGATCCCCTATCGGCACGGGCAGCGCCTGTATGAACTATTGCCCGGGCCGAAACGCTTCGTGACGAACCCCGGCGGCGATCACAACGACCCCGCGCCGGCCGACGCGGCACTCTACTGGGGCGCCGTCCGGGATTTCATTGCGTCGCTGCGGCGGGGCTGAAGCCCACGCCCTCCTCCCCCTTCGACGCCTTCGCTACCTTCGACGCCTTCGCTACCTTCGACGCCTTCGCTACCTTCGACGCCTTCGGAAGATCATTTTTGTCTCTCCACGACGATGACCTCGATGGTGTCGTTGGTCCGGTTCATATCGCCGTGCAGCTCGTCCTTCGGATCCGCGTCGAGCCAGTACGCTTTGCCGGTCTCCCACACCATCTGCTTCATCGTCTTGCCGTCCTTGTCGACGACGTCAAGTGTTCCGCCTTTGAGCGCGACGATCGTCCGGCCGAAGTCGTGGCGATGCAGCGCCAGCGGCTGGTTCGGCATGATGATCGACTTCCAGACACGGACATGTTCGTTCTCGAACTGCGGCTCACGCCGGGTGCCCAACGGCTTCTCCTGGAGCGCGCCCACCACGATGCCGGCGGCGAACACAACCGCGACGACTCCACTCATCATCAGTTTTGATTTCATTGGTTCCTCGAATCACAAGTGCAGCTGGATCAGACTAGTCGAGCCCGAGCAATCGCGCGGCGTTGCCGCCAAGAATCTTCCGGCGCTCCTCGTCGGTGACGTTGATGGTCGCAAGCGAGCTCAGCATCTTGGGAATGCTCCCGACCTGATGAGGATAATCGCTGCCGGCCAGGATGTG
>JBGSYU010000607.1:0-3133 GCA_041750715.1 Lacipirellula sp. | reverse complement strand
CATCGCCGGCAGGATCATGATGTACACGGCCGGATGGCTGTAGAACCAGAACAGATGCTGCCACAGCAGCGGCTGCCCGCCGCCGGCCTGGATGGCGGCGTTGTTCGCGCTGGCGCCGTCGGCCAGGAAGAACCCGGTGCCTAACAGGCGATCGGAAAGCAGCATGAACCCCGCCGCCGTGAGCACCGGCAACGCGAACGCCTGCAGCGTGGCGGTGATGAACATGGCCCAAATCGTCATCGGCAACCGAAACATCGTCATGCCGGGCGCCCGCATCTGGATGATGGTGGTCATGTAATTGACCGAGCCCATCATCGACGAGACGCCGACGAAGGTGACGCCGATGAGCCACAGCGTTTGGCCGTTATGGCTGCCGGGCGCAGATCTAACGAGCGCCGACAGCGGCGGATACGAGGTCCAGCCGGCCTGGGCCGCCCCTCCTTCCACGAAAAAGCTGAGGCCGATCACCGCGAACGCCGGCCACATGAACCAGTAGCTCAGCATGTTGAGCGTGGGGAACGCCATGTCGTCGGCGCCAATCATCAGCGGAATCAGAAAGTTGCCGAAGGCGCCGGCGAGGATCGGGATGATCACAAAGAAGATCATCACCGTGGCGTGCATGGTGACCAGCATCGTGTAGGTTTCCGGCGGAATCTGGCCCCCCTCGGCATGGCCCACCAGGTTCCCCAGGATCGGCATCGGACTCCACGGCCACGCGAGTTGCCAGCGAACGCCCAGGGCCAACAGCCCGCCGACAATAAACCAGATCAGAGTGCTGAACAGAAACTGCAGGCCGATGATCTTGTGATCGAGCGAGAAGACGTACGTCCGCAGAAAGCCCGACGTGTGGGCATGCTCGGGGCGAACCGTGGCGGCTTCGTGCTCGTGATCGTAGGGAATGGTGCTCATGAGTATTTCTTGGGATGTCGGCTTGCGCTCGCCATGAAAGTTTAGTTATTGCAAATTGAAAATTGCAAATCGCAAATTTTCAATTTGAATTTTTCAATTTGCAATCTCTTTAAGGACGATTCACCGATCACTGGTCGTTTGCACCACGCGCATCGTATTCTGTTCTTCCCGCATCTCCTCCAGCTTCGCCTCGTACGCCGAACGAGTGAGCAGGTGAATGCGGCCCTTCATTTTATAGTGGCCCCAACCGCACAGCTCGGCGCAAACGATGTCGAAGCTGCCGCCCGCGGTGGCCTTGAACCACATCTTCTGCTCCATGCCGGGGATCACGTCCTGCTTCAGCCGCAGGTTCGGCAGGAAGAAGCTGTGAAGCACGTCGGCGCTGGTGATCTTCAGCAGGATTTCCTCGCCGTAGGGCAAATACAAGTTGCCGTCGGTGCGGACGATGTCGTCGCGGGTGTACAGCACATTGTCGGGGCCCGGGTAGCGGAAATCCCAGTTGAACTGCCGGCCGGTCACTTCGCAGGTGAACGGTATCTGCGGCGGGCGCATCTTCGCGGCGGCCCAGGCGTCCATCTGGTAGATGGCGATGAACAGCAGCGTCACCGCGGGCAGGATCGTCCACACGACTTCCAGTGAGTGGCTGCCATGCGTGAACGCGACCGGCTGCTTGTTGTTGTTGGCGTCGTATTTCCAGGCGAAGTAAAAGAGCGCCACTTCCGTGACGATGAACACGGCGCCTGTGAGATACAAGATGAAGAAAAACAGATCGTCGATCGAGCGGCCATGCTCGGAAACGTCGCGCGGCAGCCAAATGTTGTACCGATCGGCCAGCACGAACGTGGCGACCCCCATCACGGGTACCGCGAGAAACAACAGGGCCCAAAAGCCGGGCGCCCAGCGTAGGAAACGCTTGATCATAATTGGCTTTCGGCTGTCAGCTTTCGGCTATCGGCCAGCCGACTCTCGCCAGTTAATTCTCCTGGCCGAGAGCCGATGGATGATAGCCGATAGCCATGCTCCTTAATTCGCTATCGGTTCGTCGTTCATCCTCAGCGCCGGCTGCGGGTTGCTTGCCGGTTCGTACGGCAAGCTCAACACGTAATCGACGATGTTCCAAATCTCTGCTTCGCTCAAAGTGCCTTGCGCTCCCGGGGTCGCGGCGCCGACGCCGGGCATCGGCGTGCCGGCGATGCCCGCATGGACCCGCGAAAAGACGTCGATCCGCCGGCGGCCGCCGCGGTAGACGCCTTTGCGCAGGTTTCGCGGAATGGCGTTACGGACGGGGTAGAAGGTCGCGGCCACCGCCTCGCGCTCAGCAAGCACCTGGCGATCGCGCTCCAGGGCCATTTCTTCTTCGTCGGAAATCTTGTCCGCCTCTTCCCGCTCGGCGATCGACTTGCTAAGGTCCGCAATGCCCTTGTCGAATTCGACGTGCGCTTTACTCCAAATATCGAAATCCGTTTGCTGGCCGTCGCCAAGGCCGGTGGGGCCGTGGCAGGTGAAGCAGTTGGCCTTCGTGCCGTAAAATAGCTCGCGGCCCTTCGTCACCGACGCGGCGATTTCGTCGGGCGTACGGTTATCTTCCGGGATGCTGCCGTCCTCGGGGACGATCGTCTGCTCGGCCGCCTCTTGCCACGGCGCCAACACTTCCGCGAGCAGCTCCTTCACAACTTCGGCTTGCTCGGGGTCGACCGCCGGGTCGAGCGGCGGACGTTCCATCACGGGGTCGCCGTCTTCGTCGAGGATCGACTCGCCGTTCTCATCCTCCTTTTCGACTTCGCCCAACTCGTCGTAGACGTAGCCGATGAGCTTCTGTTCCATTTCGCCGCGGAACGAGAGGTACTTCACGTACTCGATCAGCGACTCGACTTCGGAATTCGGCAGCAGCGAAAACGACGGCATCGCCGTGCCGGGAACGCCGTTCATCATCACGCGGTGCAGGTCGGCGTCGGTCGGCTTGGCGGGATTGTAAGTGTTCTTGAACTTGAATACGCCCTGGCGATAGTCGCGGGGGTACGGATTCAGAAATTTGGCCGTAGGCCCGCGGCCATCGCCGGTGATGCCGTGGCAGTGGACGCAATGCAGCCGATAGAGGCCGTGGGTGACGCCGACCTTGTCGCTCCAAGCGGCGCCGGCGGCGAGATCGAGCCGCTGCTGATCGAGGCCCGATTCCGGGAAGGCGAACGGTTGGTCGGGCGTACCGAACATGGCGCCCAGGACG
>JBGSYU010000606.1:0-2274 GCA_041750715.1 Lacipirellula sp. | reverse complement strand
AACACCACCTCCGAAGCCGGATCAGCGACCTCTTGCCCATCCGGCACCGTGAATCGCGAAAGGCGGTCGAAACGCTTGCCGTCACGACGGGCCGTATAGAAGACGTAGAAATAGCCGCGATTCGGCGCGCCGGGCCGGCCGAATTCGGGGTGGAGGATCATGTTGAGTGCGCCGTCGTCTTCGTACGGTTCCCGCATCACGCTCTGGAAGATGTCGAGAAACAACCGCTTGGTCGTGGCGCCGGGGTCGTCTTGAATCACTTGAATCGTGCCGCGGCGCTCGAGCACGAACAGCCGCCGGCTGCCGTCCTGCGCCGCCGCCACGCACGTCGGCTCGAAGAACTTGAGATGGGGGAAGGCGTTGACCGCCTTCCAGGCGACGTCGCCCGGGGCGGAAAGCGGCAGCTTGACGGTGGTGTTCGCCGCCCGTTTCCCTAGCCCGTGACGCGGCCACGCGCAGTAGCCGACGATCCCCAGCGCCAACATGGCGACGAAGAGATATCGCCAACGGCGCCATGTCGGCCGTGGAGCAGACAAGCGGAGTCCTGGGACGCGCGGAGTAGCGACGGTGGTCATGAACGGACCCAGCCAAGCGTTGTTCGGCGTCGCGGCGACGCAACTTGCCGCGACTTGACCTCTCACGCCGGCCCTCTCCCTCGAAGGGGGAAAGGGAGGCAGATAGGCTCTTACCAAATCTAGCTCGCGGGCGGCCGGAGCGATCGTCCGGCACAATCCGCACGGTCGGGACGATCGTGCCGTTGGAGCGCGGTGCATGCTGCGTTGGCGCCCCGTTGAACCCTTAGGCCCCGTACGGGAATTAGTGCGGCGGTTTGGACTTCCAAATCCGAAGCACGAAATCCGAAATCCGAAACAAATCCGAAATCCAAAAGCGGAAAACAGACTCGATGCTAGCGGCTTTCCGTGCCCACGCTTGGGTCCTTCGTGCTTTGGATTTGTTTCGGATTTCGTGCTTCGGATTTCGGATTTGGAGCACTTATTTCCGTACGGCCGCTTAGGCCCCCAGCACTTCGTTGGACGAAGAAGCCTGAAGGCCGACCGTCGGTGCCGTGTAACCCCAGCCGCGCTGCGAGGCGGCGAAGGTTTCTTCGGTGGTGTTCGGCAGCCGCAGCGAGGGTACGGTAAGGAACAGCACGGCCCCGCCGGTGGCCAAGCCGCCCAGCAGACCGGCCAGCAGGATCGACAGGCTGCCGGCGCCGATCGGATCTTTGCCGGCGATGGGGCTATCGACGAAGGTGATCAAACCCGCCGATTGCGCTCCGGCCTGGGCCGCCTGAGCCGTAGCCAGCTTCCGCCGGGCGTTCGCCATCGCTTCGTTCCGCTGGTGGACTTCTTGCAAGACCATCGAGTACCGCGGGCGGATGCCGGCCAGCCGTTCGAGGCGGCCGGTCAGCTCGTCGCGTTGGCCTTCCAACCAGCGGCTCCGCGCATCGGCCAGCTTCAGGTCGGCCTCGACGCCCCGCACGGCGACCGACACTTCGGCGTACAGGCGCTGGGCGATTTCGGTCTCTTCTTCGCGGGCGGCGAGCACTTGCGGGTGCAACTCCGACATCTGGCCCAGCAGCATCGAGACCTTCAGTTGGGCGGCAACGACCCCTTCCTTGAGCTTCAGCAGCACCGGTTGCGAGACCATCAGGCGGTTCGGCGTGGCGAGGAGCTGCGAAGGATCTTCCTGGGCGGTCACCAGCACGCCGCGGAGAACTTCGGCGGCCTGGTGTTCGGCCGACACGGCCCGCAGCTCGTCCTGAATCGAGTTCAGCCGGCGCCGCAGGTCGCTGTCGCCGGTGGCGCTGATTTCCATGTTCCGCAGGTCGCTGAGGTCGGCTCCGATCTGTTGCTCGATCGCCCCCAGTCGCTGGCTGGCGTCGGTCAGCTCCGACTCCGCCACGGTGACGGTCTTGCTGACCTCGGCCACCATGCTCTGGGCCTTCGAATCGCGGA
This sequence comes from Lacipirellula sp., assembly GCA_041750715.1. Lineage (GTDB taxonomy): Bacteria > Planctomycetota > Planctomycetia > Pirellulales > Lacipirellulaceae > Lacipirellula. The sequence continues at coordinate 316 of JBGSYU010000606.1, read as the reverse complement.
GCCGACGCAAAGCCAGCTCCAGGTGCTTCGCCACGGCGCTGGCCAGAGCGACGGCCCGCCGGCGGTCGCGATCTTTCACGGTCAGGTACGAAATCTCGGTCTTGCCGTACTCGACGCCAGCCGGAGCGGCCAGGCTGACGGCGTCACGCAGGTCCTCCACCGCGTCGGGCGAGGGGGCCGTGCCGACTTCCTGCAGTGCATCAGCGAGCACGCGCTGGCTCTTGACCACTTCGAGGATCGTCTCCTGCGTCACCTTCATCTCTTCGGCGTCCCGGAAGCGGCCGGCGGTCTCGGTGGAAGCCGCGTCATTGCGAAC
>JBGSYU010000605.1:0-2874 GCA_041750715.1 Lacipirellula sp. | reverse complement strand
CGCGCTCCGCTACCGCGTCGCGGCTAACGAATTGCGGATTGCGACGCCTAACCCTGCGTCGCGGCCTGGTCGGTGCGGCGCTCGCGGAGGCGGGCACTCTTGCCGGAGCGCTGACGCATGTAGTACAGCTTCGCGCGACGCACGACGGCGCTGCGCTTCACGTCGACCTTCGCGATCCGCGGCGAGTGGAGCGGGAATTTGCGCTCGACCCCCTCGCCAGCGACGATCCGCCGGACCGTGAACATCTCGCGGGCGCCCGAACCGCTGCGGGCGATCACTACGCCGCTGAAGATCTGGATCCGCTCTTTTTCGCCTTCGAGTATCTTGGTGTGGACGTCGACCGTGTCGCCGATGTCGAACTTCGGAATCTCGGCGGACTGCTTGAGGCTCGACTTCTCAACGCTTTCGAGGATTTGTTGGCTCATAATTATACTTCCGTTGCATTAATACCCAGAAGGGGGGATTAACCACGGAGAACACAGTGGGCACAGAAGAATGGCGAAGACTGCGATTCCTATCTCTGTGTGCTCTGTGATCTCTGTGGTGAAGGATTTTATTTAATCTAGTCAGAAAGTAAGTCGGGCCGACGCTGGGCGGTTCGCTCGCGGCTGCTTCGCTCTCTCCACCGGGCGATCTGCTCGTGATCGCCGCTCAATAATACTTCGGGCGCCTCAAGGCCGCGGTACTCGCGGGGCCGCGTGTATTGGGCAAATTCTAACAGTCGGTTGCCGGTCGAAAACGAATCGAACCGGCCGCTGGCTTCGTCTCCCAACACGCCGGGGACCAGGCGAATCACCGCGTCGATCACCACCATCGCGGCCACCTCGCCGCCGTTGATGATGAAGTCGCCGAGCGAAACTTCCTCAGGCTCCAAAATGTCGTTCACGCGCTGGTCGAACCCTTCGTAGCGGCCGCATAACAGCAGCAGCCGCGAACTCGCCGCCAACTCCTCGACTAGCCGCTGGTCGAGCGGCCGGCCCTGCGGGGTGAGCATCACGACTCGCCCCGGCGTTGTCTCCAACTGTTGAACCGCTTCGACCGCCTCGATCGTCGGCCCCGGCATAAGCAACATGCCCGGGCCGCCGCCGTATGGCTTGTCATCGACTGAGTGGTGCTTGTTATGCGCCCAGTCGCGGATGTTATGCGTGTGGATCGAAACGAGTGACCGCTCGATCGCCAGTTTCAGTAAGCTCTGCGTCAGGTAACCGGAAAAAATCTCCGGAAACAGGGTTAGGACGTCGAACCGCAAAGGTCTGTCTCCGTCATTCTGAGCGGAGCGAAGAATCTGGTCCTTGGTACACGGGCCGGATCCTTCGGAGTACCTCAGGGTGACAGGGTTCGTGACAGGGTTTTATGCTTCGGTGTGTTCAGCGGGCGCTTCGCTCTCAGCGGGCGCTTCCTCGGTGGACTCCCCGGTCGCCGCGGCAACCTCGCCTGCGGCAGCTTCCTCAGCGGTCTTGGCGGCGGCCGCTTCGGCAGCTTTCGCGGCGGCGGCTTCTTCCTCAGCCTTTGCGGCGGCCGCAGCTTCTTCGATTTGCTTCTTCCGAGATGGCGCGGCCGGACCGGGTTGCGGCACCGACTTTGGCGCCTTCAGCTTCTCGATCGCGGTTTTCTGCTGATCGAGGTGCGTGCCGTTCGGGCCGTACTTCTTGATCAGGATGGCGACCTTCTCGCTGGGCTGGGCGCCGACGCTCAGCCAGTGGGCGACGCGCTCCTGATTGAACGTGGCTCGCGCATCGGTCTCAGGGACCGACGGGTCGTAAGTGCCCAGTTCCTCAAGCACGCGACCGTCGCGCGGGGCGCGTTTGTCGGTCGCACAAATACGAAAGAAGGCGCGATGGGCACGGCCCATCTTCTTCATGCGGATGCATACCGCCACAATCGGTCTCCTCAAAAATCGGCCAAGAATCGCCTTACGCGATTCACAAGTCGCCGCCCAGGCATAGCTTAGGGGCCAGACGCGCAATCCAGTATCTTGCCCGATTAGGGGGGGATTGGCAAGTGGCGCCTTGTCGCTCAATTAGCCCCCGGTCATTGACCGGGGGCTAAATGGGGCCGGCGAACCGTTACCCATTGGGATTCTGCCGCCGATCGCCCTTATCGTCGCGGCGGCGTTTGCGCAATTCCTTATCCCGCTGCTTCTTCAGCTTCGCCCGTTCTTCGGGCCGTAGGCGTTTGCCGCCACCAGCCTTTTTGCGGGTCAGTTGGCCGTCGGGATTCGCGGCCATGCCGCTTTGTAGTTGGCTGACCATCTTCATCCGCTCGCGCATCCCTTTGCCGGCCATCGCGGTCATCACCTGCGACATGGCGTCGAACTGTTTTACTAGCTCGTTGACTTCGTGCGGCTCGGCGCCGGCGCCGGCGGCGATGCGGCGGCGGCGACCTTGGTCGATCACCTTCGACGGGTTGCGCTTTTCCTCCGGCGTCATCGAGTCGATCAGCCCCAGCAGCCGCTTCATGTCTCCCTCGGCGTCGAGGTCGTCCATGGCCTTCGTGAGGCTGCTCATCCCGGGGATCATGCCCATGACTTTTTGCAGGGGGCCGAGCTTGCTGATCTGGCCCATTTGCTTGCGGAAATCGTCGAGCGTGAACTCGCCCTTCTTGAGCCGCTCCTCCTGGGCGAGCATTTCGTCCTGGTCGAACTCGCGTTGGGCCTTTTCGACCAGCGTGAGGATGTCGCCCTGCCCGAGGATGCGGCCCGCCATGCGGTCGGGGTGAAATTCCTCGAGCGCGTCGAGATGCTCGCCGACGCCGATGTACTTGATCGGCACGCCGGTGACGTGCTTTACCGAGAGGGCCGCGCCGCCGCGGGCGTCGCCGTCGAGCTTGGTGAGAATTACGCCGTCGAGTTCCAACGCATCGTTGAATGCCTTG
>JBGSYU010000604.1:0-4326 GCA_041750715.1 Lacipirellula sp. | reverse complement strand
GTCTGCTCGTTCTTGCTGAACGCCCGATCGCACTGGCCGACGGTGACGAATATTTTCACCAGCAACGCGCCGTGGAGTTCGTCCATGAGCTGGACGAACTGGACTGGTGTGCGTTTGATTCGATGGCCCTGCTCACGCATGGCAAGCTCGCCGCTGGAGCGGTAGAGGTCGCGGCACTCGACGAGCGACTGGCGAAACTGGGCGAGGATGTCGGGGAATTCGTCGGACGGCATGGGTGCTGGTCAATAGGGGCTGGGCTCTGGGCAAATAGCTGAAGGCGAGCATTCTCCAACGTACGGAATATCTGTCGGCCAGTTTCGAGAAGCTATCCAGGATGTAGATAAGGTATGCAGTCTCTGCACACTCATGGGGCACTAGATTCTCGCGGATATTTGCCTCTACGCAGTTTTTATCTAATTTAGTGCTTATCTGCAAACGACTTAGGTCTCGCCGCAAGTGAGCAGCATACTAGCTAAGCGATGGCGGCACAGTCGTTGCTATCAAGTCGGCGTCGCAGAATGTCGGCCGCATTCTGTCGGCGTTTATTTTTCACCTTTTGAGCGTCCAGGCGGACTCTCCTAGGGACGTTACGCGGTTTGGCAGCGGCGTGTGCGCCGCGGAATTCAGGCCAGGCCGCGTCGTTCTCACGCGTGCAGCACCGGGCTGCTCCGGTAGAGCTTGCAGGACGCTCGCACCGAGCGGCGGCGAACTATCTATTTTCCAGCGCGATCGCTGGGATGGGCATCCTTTCCTTTGTCTTGCGGGAGTGTCGCTATGGGAATTCTGAGTCATTGGTCTTGCGCCGCGCGCAGGCCTGGGTGGGGGTGGTTGTCCCTGCTGTTGGTTTTTTCACTCGCGGTTGCCGTGCCGTCGTACCATGCGATAGCGCAGGACGCGGCTGTCGAAGTGGAAGCCGTTAAAGAGACGGATACGGCCGCGCCGGCCGAGACGACTGCGGCCGAAGCTGAAGAGGAGCGCACCGACCAAGTGGCTGAGGAAACGCCCGAAGAGACGACCGACGACGCGGCGACGCCAGCGGCGGCGAGCCCAGAACAGGAGTATCAGTACACGATTAACACGCTGTTTATGTTTCTCTGCGGCGTGCTGGTGATCTTCATGCAGGCCGGGTTCGCGCTCGTCGAGGTCGGGCTCAATCAAGCGAAGAACGCGGTGAACATCTCGTTTAAGAACTTGATGGACTTTAGCATCGGGGCGATTCTGTATTTGTTCATCGGCTACGGGATAATGTATCCCGGCGCCGATTACGCCGGCAAGTGGTTCGGCTATGCGGGTCCGGGCATTATGGGTTTGGGTGCCGATGCGGCGGACGGAGCGAAGGTTAACGCCAATCCCGATGCGGGCGGGTTGAAGTGGAGCCCCAATGCGGACTTCGTATATCAGGTGGCCTTTGCCGCGACGGCGGCGACGATCGTATCGGGTGCGGTGGCGGGGCGACTGCGGTTCGTTTCGTATCTGATTTATAGCGCCTACATTTCGGCGATCGTATATCCCGTCAGCGGTATGTGGAAATGGGGCGGAGGCGTGGCGGCCGCGGAGGGATTTGCAGACTTCGCGGGCTCGATCGTCGTGCATTCAGTCGGCGGCTTTGCTGGGCTCGCCGGCGCCATGGTGCTCGGCCCGCGGATCGGACGGTACGTGAACGGCAAGGTGAATCCGATGCCGGGTCACAATCTCACCTTCGTGACGTTGGGCGTGTTCATCCTATTGATCGGCTGGTACGGGTTTAATCCGGGCAGCCAATTGACCTACGCCAGCGCGATCGACGCGAACATCACGACCTACATCGGCGTGACGACGACTCTGGCGGCCTGTGCCGGCGCGATCGTTTCGATGTTGTTCTCCTGGGTCAAGTGGGGCAAGCCGGATTTAACGATGGCCCTGAACGGCATGCTGGCCGGGTTGGTCGGCATTACCGCCAACTGCAATCAAGTGACGCTGATGAGTGCGATGATTATCGGCGCCATTGCGGGCGTGTTGGTGGTGTTGGGCATCATCCTGCTGGACAAACTGAAGATCGACGACCCGGTCGGCGCCTTCCCCGTACACGGTCTGTGCGGCGTGTGGGGCGGCATTGCGACGGGAATCTTCGGCACGGCCTTGCCCGTCGTGGACGGCGAAACGCTGACGCGCAACGCCTATATCCTGCTGCAGACGAAGTGGAGCTTGATCATTCCGGTTTGGGCGTTCATTAACATGGCCGTCCTGTTTGGAATTCTGAAGGGCATGGGCCTGCTCCGCGTTTCTCCCCAGGAAGAGTTGGAAGGCCTCGACATCGGCGAGCATGGGCTGCATGCGTACGATTATGTGGCAGCGGTTCACTAACAGTTTCGCTAGGCCAGCCGCGCGCATGCTGGCCGTAAGCTGTAGTCTGACCCTCGCGAGTTGGAAGGATGCCCAACGACTTGGGCAGTAGCGCTGCTGCCCAAGTGGTGGGTTTCTGAGAACCTGAAATTACCTTTCCAATAGGAATCATTTCTATGAAGAAGATCGAAGCGATTGTGCGCCATCACAAAGTGGACGAAGTCAAAGATGCGCTGACGGCCGTCGGCCTCACGGGTATGACGGTGAGCGAGGTCCGCGGGTTTGGCCGTCAACGGGGGCACACCGAGACGTACCGCGGCACGGAGTATACGGTGGACTTCGTACCGAAGGTGAAGATCGAAATCGTGGTGGGCAACGAAGTGTACGACAAGGCGGTCGCAGCGATCGTCGGCGCGGCGAAGACCGGGCAAGTCGGCGATGGAAAGATCTTCGTCACGGAGTTGGCGGATGTAATTCGCGTTAGGACGGGAGAAACCGGGGCCGCAGCGATTTAAGCGGCGCGGCGTCTCTTGAGGTTGAGAATCGCATTTAGCCCCCGGTCATTGACCGGGGGCCAAATTGCTTGTGGGCGGCGCTTTCCCTTGCTCCTCATTGGCCCCGCCTATTTCACGCGTCGCCGCGCTTCTTGGCGGCTAGTCGCCAAATGCCTTGTTGCCAATTGCCGGTTTTGTGATATGAAATAGCGGCGTAGGCGGCTGGCGCGAAACGGGCTGCGGGTGAGGCGGAAACCCAGGCGGTTTCATCCGGAATGCGGTCTTTGCTTGCAAGCGGATCGGGCTGGCCAACTCTACCGGCGCGGCGTCAGACGTTTCTTGCCGCGGCGCAATTTGGATTGAGCTCAGACTTCCCGGTGTTGCTGCCGGGTTGGGCGTCCTTAACTTCCCTTACTGAGTGGCGGAGTGTTGCAATGGAATCCTTGATGGAGTGGTCGGAGCGCGTCGGCGGTCGATCGTGGCGCTTGCCGACGCTGGTCCTGGCGATGTCGCTAGTGGTCTTGGCGTCGCGGACGATGGCTCAGGACGTCGCTGCGGAGTCGGAGGCTGCCAAGGAGGCGGAAGTGACCGACGCGGCCGCAGTGACGTTACATTCGGTGAACGCGAAGGCCGAAGAGGGGCGCCTGGCCGGCAACACCGGGTGGATGCTGACTAGCAGTGCGCTGGTGCTGTTCATGACGGCGCCAGGCCTGGCGATGTTCTACGGCGGCTTGGTTCGCAAGAAGAACGTGCTGAGCGTGATGATGCAGTGCATATTTTTGATGGGGCTGATGACCGTAATCTGGGCGCTTTACGGTTATAGCCTGGCATTCGGCGGCGACGGGCCTTACATCGGCAATGGCGAATACCTGTTCATGGAGGGAGTGCAGCGCGGATGGGACGACGTAGCGGAGGTTCCGACGCAACCGATGTACAGCGTGTTCGGCGTGCCGATTCCCATGTACTGCCACATGCTGTTTCAAGGAATGTTCTTCATCATCACGCCCGCGCTCATCTGCGGCGCCTTCGCGGAGCGGATGAAATTTAGCTCGATGGTCGCGTTCTCGATTCTCTGGGGCACGCTGGTGTACTGCCCATTGTGCCATTGGGTATGGGACGGCGGAATCTTGGCGTTCAATTCACCGCATGCGATCGGCGGCGGGGCCTTGGACTTTGCCGGCGGCACGGTCGTGCATATCAGCTCGGGCGTTTCGGCCTTGGTGTGCGCATTGCTGATAGGCAAACGTAAGGGCTTTGGCCACGATGATTTGCGGCCGCACAATCTCACCTACACGGTGCTGGGCGCCGCCATGTTGTGGGTGGGGTGGTTCGGGTTTAACGCCGGCAGCGAGCTGTTGGCCGACCATCTGACGTCGAGCGCATTCTGCACGACGCATTTCTCGGCGGCGGCAGGACTCTTGGGTTGGTGCGCGTATGAATGGCTGACGCACGGCAAGCCGACGACGCTGGGCGCCGCGTCGGGCGTCGTCGCCGGCCTGGTGTGCATTAC
>JBGSYU010000603.1:0-1949 GCA_041750715.1 Lacipirellula sp. | reverse complement strand
GCGCTCGATATCGTCGCGAAAGAACCGCAGCGGCGGACGACGCTGCTCCGCGCGGCGGCGACCGTGCGGCGGCGGCTCGCAGAGCGCGGGTGGAACACCGGGGCGTCGACAAGCCAGATCATTCCCATCCTCATCGGCTCGCCGGCGGCGGCGGTTGCGCTTAGCGACGCGCTGCGCCAGCGCGGATACTGGATCCCGGCGATTCGTACGCCGTCAGTGCCTGAGGGCGAATCGCTGCTACGGCTGAGCCTGACAGCGGCACACACGCCGGAGATGCTGGACGGATTGCTGGAGGCGCTTGGAACGGCGGGAGAAGATTAACCGCCAAGAACGCCAAGGGAAAACGGGGAAGAAGGGAATTAAGTAACCGCGGATGAACGCAGATAAACGCGGATAGTTGGTATATCGCGACCTCGCTTTCCTTATTTGCGCTTATCCGCGTTTATCTACGGTTCCACTACTCTTCCTTGGCGCTCTTGGCGGCCTTGGCGGCTCAATTCTGGCCGGTTTTGCGGCTCGTTCGGGCTGGTCGGCCGTAGCGCAAGTCGCGATGGGGTAAAAACTTGACGCTGTGGGGCGGGGTACTTACCATCAAAGTTGCTTCAATTTTGGCGGCCCGCCAAGTCTGGCGATTCTCGCTAAGCCGCAAGCGTTGACGGAATTCATGCGACAAGGACTACACGTTTGACCCTCGTGCTGCAAATTGTCGTTCTTCTTGTGGTGCTGGTCGGTCTGATCGCGACCATCTTGAGCATCAAGAACTGGCACTGGGCCCAGATGCTGCTGCTGTTGTCGATTTTCTTCACGACCATCGGCGTGTTGTTTCTGGGGATGGAAGTGTTCCGGATTCATCGCAATTTGCGTGCGGGAATGCCGGCCAGGCTCCAACAGATCGAGAAGCTGGACGAGGTCATTCTCGCCTTCCGCCACGGCACGCGCGACGCCGAGGTGATCGCTAGAGCCTTTCCCAATGGCGCGCCCTACGACGACGAAGCCGAGGGCGGCCGGATGCGCGGGCTGCCAATCTGGCGAAGCCGATTGCAGGATCAGGCTCGCGATCGGGGCCGCGTGTGGCGCGACGTGAAGGCGGCCGGGCCGGTCGATCCGGCGACGGGGCGAATTCCCGTGACGATTCCAACAAGGCCGCACGGGCTGGAGCAGAACGCGATCGTGTTCGCGATTGCCCAGGGCGCCCCCAACCCGACGACGCCGGATCAGGGGCCGCAGTTTCTAGGCGAGTTTCGCGTTGTGGAAGTTCGCGAAGACGGCGCCACGCTCGAGTCGGTTCAGAAGCTCGATAACCGCACCGGCGAGCGGCTCGTTCGTAGCGCCCAGAATCCGTGGCGGCTGTACGAGACGATGCCAGGCGATCGGCACGAACTGTTCGCCGGGAAAAACGAAAAAACCTTGAAGACGCTGCTTCCCTCGGCGACGCTCGATGAGTACCTCCGCCACGGCACGCCCGCGACCGCGGACGACGACCAGTACCATCGGGCGGCGTTTAACGAAAAGGGCGAGCGCGTGGCGCTGGACGACGCGGCCAAGGTCGAGGAATTGTACGATCGAACGCTCCGCGACTACGCGAGCCTGTTCGCCGACCTAATGCGGCAACGCACGCTGTTGGCGGCGGAAAGGGCGGGACTGGCCGAGGACAACAAGCGCCTGCTGGCCGCGCAGGAAAATGCCTTGAAGCTTACGGCGCACCGCAAGCAAGAAATCGAAGCGCTCGACAAGGACGTGGGATTCATGCAGCGCGATCAGCAGGTGATCGAAAAGCTGCGCGACGTCGTGGTCGCTCAGCTAGCGACTGCCAAGGGGATGGTCGCGGAACTGCTGCCGGCGAACGCCCAGGTGGCGGAGCGGTTCGTGCAGTCGCAGCTTACCCGGCTGCGCGAGGTGACGGCGGCGCCTGCGGCGGCCGGGCCGCTGACCGGCGCCACGCCGTAGCG
>JBGSYU010000602.1:0-7744 GCA_041750715.1 Lacipirellula sp. | reverse complement strand
TAAGAAAAACATCCCGGTAAAGGCCTCGATCAAGAAGCCGTACAGCAGCGACGAGAACTGCCTGCACATCAGCTACGAGGCCGGCGACCTCGAAGACCCCGCCGTCGACGGCGTCTCGATCATCGACTTCGGCATGACCGTGTCCCCCCAGGAGGCCCCCGACAAAGTCGAACAAGTAACGATCGGCTTCCAACACGGCTTGCCGCTTAGCGTGAACGGCAAAAAGCTCAGCCCGCTGGCCATCGTCGAAACCATGAACCAAATTGCTGGCCGCAACGGCGTCGGCCGCATCGACATCGTCGAAAATCGCTTCGTCGGCATGAAGAGCCGCGGCGTCTACGAAGCCCCCGGCATGACGGCCCTCTACGCCGCGCATTTGGCGATCGAGCAACTCACCATCGACCGCGAAACTGTCCATCTTCGCGATCGGCTGTCGCCCGAAGTCGCCGAGATGGTGTACTACGGCTTCTGGTTCGTCCCCAAGATGGACGCCCTCATGGCCTTCATGCGCGAAGTGCAAAGGAGCGTCACCGGCGACGTCACCCTCGGCCTCTACAAAGGGAACGTGATGGTTCAAAGCCGCACGAGCCCGGGCAGCCTGTACGACGCCGCCATCGCCAGCATGGAAGCCGGCGGCAGCTACGATCAGACCGACGCGGAAGGGTTTTTGCGGATTCAGTGCCTGCCAAGCCGCGTGTTAGGAAAGGTTCGCCCAAGGTCTTACTAGCTTGCTTCGCTTTCCCCAAGTGGTGGAGGAAGAGTTGGGGCTTCGACATCGCTGGTAGCAAGTAACTCGACCAATTGTTCACACAAGGAAGGCAAATGGTCTCGCACCGTATTGTAAACAATAGTGATGTTGACGACGTCGTATCCGTGAATCAGCCTATTTCGCATCGCTGCGGCGTTGGACCACGGCACTTTCGGATGTTGTTGCTTGAAGTCGTTGCCAATCCGCGTTGATGCCTCGCCGACAATCTCAACTAAGTGCCGGAGGGCAAGCTGTAGTGTTCGATCTTGCTGAAGTTCCTCGAGAGACTTCGCCCCCAGCAGGTCGATGGCTTCGCGGGCATAGTCGCGCATGTGGAGCACGCGGACCAGCGGATCATGATGCGACATACAATGGCTCCGCTAGTGCCAGCACCTCATCGCGAAAGTATTTGCTAAGACAGCCAGGGGTCAGCAGGTCTACCTTCCTACTGAATATGGCCGACAGCTTCTCCTCCAACGCAACTAACGTGAACAAGCTGGCACTCACTTCCGGTTCGAACTCGACGAGTAAGTCCAAGTCGCTGCGGCTGGGATCAAAATCCTTACGCAGCGCTGAACCAAACGCCGACAGCCGTGCAACGCCGAAGCTTTGGCATGCTTCAGCCACGGCAGCGGGATCGAGGTTGATGGCGGAGTGGAGCATTACCCAATTTTAGCCCGCGGTTGAAAGACCGGCTATACAGCCCTGATACACCGACATGTACTTTCGCGACAATCCAGTCCTGCAACGCGAGCTAGTAGTCAACCTGCGGATGACCCGCGGGTTCCTGCTGTTGTTCGCCTACGTCGCGCTCCTGGGCCTGCTCGTCTACGCCGCCTGGCCCGCGGACCAAACGCTCGATCTTGCCCGTCCCGAGGAAGCCAAGAAGCTCGTCAACCTGTTCTTCTTCGGCCAGTACTTGCTCGTCTCGCTGATGACTCCCAGCTTCGCCGCCGGCGCGATCACCGGCGAGCGCGAACGGGAAAGCTACGAAATGCTGCTCGCCAGTCCGCTGCGCCCCGGCGCCATCGTCCTGGGCAAATTCGCCGCGTCGCTTACGCCGCTTGCCGAGCTGATGATCTGCTCGCTTCCGATCGTCATGCTCTGCCTGCCGCTGGGCGGCGTGTCGCTCTACGAAGTGCTGGCGGCGTATCTGGCGATGATTTGCTCGGTCGGCCTGTTCGGCACGATCAGCCTGTGGTGCAGCAGCGTCTTTACTCGAACCAGCGCGTCGCTGGTCGCGTCCTACATGCTCATTCTGCCGCTGGCGATGGTCGGCGTGCTGGTGTGGAACGCCCTGGCGCGCGTCGGCGAAGCTCGGCTGTTGGTGATCGTCGCGATCGTCCCGATCGCCTGCGCGACGCTCGGCGCGCTGCTCTGGGTCGACATCTGCCGCCGACTGCTCCGCCCGCCGGACCTCGGCAGCGGCGGCAAGCAGGCGATTGACCTGGAGACCGAAGCCAAGGAGGCCGTCGGCCTGTACATCGACCGCGACCAGTTCCCCGACCGCCTCTTCTCGCCGCCCAAGCGAACGACATTTCTTCCCGACGACGCCAATCCGATTTACGACAAGGAGATGCGGAGCGAAATCTTCAGCCAGGGCACCCTCATGCTCCGGCTGGTGATCCAGATCAGCATGGGGCTGGCGCTTCCCGTGATGGCCGTGTGCCTCTTTATGCAACGGCAATTGGCGCCGTGGTACATCGCCTATGTGCTGTTCTTCAACCTGCTCGTCGGCCCCGTTTTCTCGGCCGACAGCCTCACCAGCGAGCGCGAACGCTCGACGCTGGACCTACTCCTCACCACGCTGATCACGCCCTGGCAAATGCTGTGGGGCAAACTGCTCTCGGGTCTGCGCGTCTCGAGCGTGCTCACGTCGTTTCTGCTGTGGCCCGTGTTCCTCGCGTGCCTGATGCCGGTCGGCTACTGGGAAAACATCCTCACGATGTTCGGCTACTTTCTAATTGTCGCCCTCACCGCGGTGACGACGGCGATGACGGCGCTTTTCTGTTCCACGATCTTCAGAAAGTCCTCGACCAGTCTCATGTGCTCGTACCTGGTGCTTGCGACGATCTTCCTAGTGCCGATCGCCGCCCGCGTTTTCACGCAAACGTTCGCTCCAAACTCCACCGCTTCAGACGTCGTCTCGTTCTTTGAAGCGTTCAGCCCGTTCGCCGCCGCCTTCCACCTGCCGTTGTCGCTCGACGACAGCTACACCAACGTCACGCGCATCGATGTGCGAATCTTCTTCGGCTTCCTGCTGTTCACGATTATTTACAACTCCGCCCTACTGCTGAGCATGATGCAACTGTTCAAGGTCCGCTGGCGCGTTTCCGAATGAAATCACAATCCGGCGAGCGGGGGGCGTGAGCCCCCTGCGTCGTGCGACGAACGCTCGCCAACGCTTCAGGGAGCTTACGCTCCCCGCTCGCCGCGAAACTTAACTGTAACCGTTTCGACGATTGCCCATGCCCTCCCAAGACGCAACCAACCCGCCGCAACGAACGCAAGACGAGCTCGACCTGCTCTTGTACCAGTCGCGCATCGAGCGCCCCCTCCCGCTGAAGCTCCCTGAACTGAGCCGCGACGAACGCCTGCGGCACGTCATCTTCAGCCGCCAGTTTTCGGTCGACCTGCTCGAAGACCTCGCCAGCACCGCCGACGTCATTCGAAGCTTATCGAAGGCTCGTGCGGGTCAGGACTACCTCATTAGCCTGCTCCACCACAAACGGGCCATGCTGTACTTCACGCAGCCCTCGACTCGCACGTTTCTGAGCTTCATGGCTGCCTGCCAAATTCTTGGCATTACCTGCAATGAAGTGCGCGACGCGTCGACCTCGTCGGAAACCAAAGGCGAGACGCGGTTCGATTCGATCCGCATGTTCAGCAGCTATTTCGACATGATCGTCATGCGCAGCCCCGCCGCACAGCTCGCCGAGGCGTGCGCGTATCTGATGAACGACCTTTCCGCCAGGGGCAGCCGTAGCGTGCCGATCGTTAACGCCGGCTCCGGCGCCGACCAGCATCCGACGCAGGCGCTGCTCGACATTTACACGCTGCAACGAACCTTCCAATTCACCAGCCCTAAAGACTCGCCCCACGGCACGCGCCTCGACGCGCTTCGCAGGGTCCACCCGCATCTCGCTTGCGGCTTAGCGGGCAAGACCTACGGTTTCTGCGGCGACATCGGCCGCGGCCGCACCGTTCGATCTCTCGCCGAACTTCTTGCCGGTTATGCAGGCGTAACCCTGGCGTTTGTCGCGCCGCGTCACCCGACGCTCGCGCTGGGCGACGATCTCCGCGAGCAGCTCATCACCCGCGGCGTGCGAATCCTTGAAGTCGACTCGCTCGAAGAGCCGATCGACGGCCGCCCGCTGATCGAGCAGGTCGACGCCCTTTACATGACGCGAATCCAAAAGGAACACAACAACCTCGCGGACGAAGCCGCGTTCGCGAGCATCGACTTCTCGAAATTCAAGCTCACGCGCGAGTTGGTCGCCCGCATGAAGAGCTACGCGCCGATCCTCCACCCGTTCCCCCGCGATCAGCACTTCGGCGAGATTCCGCCGGAGATCGACGCCGACCCGCGAGCGATGTATTTCCGCCAGGCGCGCAACGGCATGTGGATCCGCGCGGCGCTGCTCGCCCACATCTTCAACGTCGATCACCAGATTTCTAGATTCTATCACGACCACTTCAAATAACGGCCCATCTCGCGATCCACTGACCCTATGGACTGGTCGCTTAAGCGACCAGTCCGAAGCTGATACACACCCCGCAACGCCGCCCGCCCCCATGCCCCTCCTCATCGACGGCTACAACCTGCTCCACGTCACCGGCATCACCGGCAGCCGCGGCGACCTACAAGGTTCGCGCGAGGCTTTGCTTCGTTTTCTCGCCACGGCGATTGAACCGAAGGAGCGTCAGCTCGCGACGATCGTCTTCGACGCGGCCGAGGCCCCGCCCGGCTTGCCGCGTGCCGTGGTGATCGACGGCATGACTGTTCGATATGCGTCCCAGTACGACAGCGCCGACGAGCTGATCGAAGAATTGATCGCCCAGCACAACGTGCCGCGCTCGCTCACCGTCGTCTCGAGCGACCACCGCATCCAACGAGCCGCCCGCCGGCGGCGAGCGCCCTTCGTCGATAGCGACGTCTGGTTTGCCGAAGCGGTGCGACGCCGCGAACGAACGCGGCGCCCGCCGCCACCCGCCGCGAAACCGCAGGGCGCCCTGAGCGGAGATGAACTCAACTACTGGCTGGCAGAATTCGCAGATGCGTCACCAATGGAGGAACGGTCGAAGACTGCGAAACGGAAGCAATCGTCGGAGAGGGGCGATCGCGCGAGCGACTTGAGCGATCCGTTCCCACCTGGTTACGGCGAGGATCTGCTGGATGAAGCGTAAAGGTCCAGCCGGCTGCGAGTCATTCTGAGCGCAGCGAAGAATCTAGACGCGCGCCAGCTCCTTCGCTGCGCTCAGGATGACGATGGAGTGGTCTCTTCCGGCGCCTCGGAAGCTTCGCCCGGTTCGGACAATCGCCGAAACGTAAAGTCGCCGGTCGTCCGCAATTCTAGTTCGTACAGCCCGCCCTTAGTGACGCGAATCGACGGCGCATCGGCATGCGCCGCACGCACGCCCAGCTTCGCCGCCTCCTCTGGATCGTTCGACAGCGTCCAAAAGTCCTTCCAGATTCGCTTTTCAAACTCCGACGTCTCGCCGCCGCGGGCGTACGAATTCGGCGCCGAGCCGACCTGGTCGATCTCAAACCCGTCCTGCGGCTCTTGATGTTCACCAAAGATTCGCTGGAATAAGCAGATCGCCGTGCGACGATCGAGGTCGTTCGCTTCGATATACTTGTCGTCGAACTTCACCAAGAGACATTCAACGTAGACGCGGTCGCCGTCGATGACGTACTTCTGTCGTCGATCGTCGATCGGCGCGCCTTCTTCGTTCACTTCGAAGAATTCAATCTCCGTCCGCGGCCGGCCCGTGTCCGGGTTGTTTTGTTGATCGATCACGCGCAGGCGGGCGATGCGATGCCGGAGCTTCAGCAGGTCGTTGGCCGTCTCTAGCTTGGCGATGGCCTCGTTTTTCAGTTCAATGTCGGCGATCAACGCGCCGACTTGCTGCTTACTGGCCGCCAATTCGAGCGACGCCTGCTTGAGCCGGACCGCGGCGGCGTCGAGATCGCGCTGCTTCGCCGCGAGTTCTTTCTGCGGCTGATTGTAGAGGGAGTACGCCTTCCAACCGCCGAACCCGGCGCCTGCGACCAGCAGCCCGAACAACACCGTGCGGGCGGCGCTATTAACCGTGCGGACCGTTTCGTTAATTTTTCCCATAAACTTTCCTGCGGCGCGCAGCGATTGAACGACTTCGCTAATCTACCCGCGCCCGGCCTGCAAAGGCAGTTCAATTACGAACGTCGCCCCGTCCCCGTCTGAAGATTCGGCCCAAATCCGCCCGCCGTGCGCCGTCACAATTCGCCACGCCTTCGGCAGTCCGAAACCCAAGCCGCGGCCCGCTTCCCGTCCCGAATAAAACGGCTCGAACAGGTGCGTTCGCACTTCGGGAGGAATTCCAGGCCCGTTATCTCGCACTTCAATCCGCACGGCGGCTTGTTCGCCGCGGTCGCTTGGATTGCCGCCAAGCAGCGACTCGACCAATACTTTAACGCGTCCGCTCCGCCCGATCGCTTCGACGGCGTTCACGACGACGGCTTTGACC
This sequence comes from Lacipirellula sp., assembly GCA_041750715.1. Lineage (GTDB taxonomy): Bacteria > Planctomycetota > Planctomycetia > Pirellulales > Lacipirellulaceae > Lacipirellula. Next base: position 1,269 of record JBGSYU010000602.1, on the reverse strand, counting down.
GCAACGGCCAGTTGCACGGGATCGCCATTCAGCGTGGGCAACACGCCGGCGACGTCCAATGCCGTCTGGATGTCTCGGCGCTGGCAGTCGGCGGAGACCTCAGCGACAACCTGCTCGACAATTGCCGCCAGATCGACGGGCCGCACGTCTAGGCGCGGCGGACGCGCCAGCAGCATGAGATCGGAAATCATCTCGTGCGCCCGCAGCGCTTGATGATTGATCGCCTCCAGCGCCCGCCGTCGATCAGGATCGCGTTCGTCGCGCAAGAGCGTCTGTGCGCGGGCTGAGATATTCGCTAGCGGATTGTTAATTTCGTGGCTGGCGCCGTAGGCAAGCTCCTTGATCGCGTCGAGTTTTGCGCGCTCGAGCCGCTCCTCGAAACTCGAATCGGACTCACTCATGACGTACGAACGCGAATTATTTCACGCCCACCGTCTCGACGTCGAGCAACTGGCAAACGCGCCCCACGAGCTGGTCCACGTCAAACGGCTTCTTCATGAAGTCGTCCGCGCCCGCGTCCCGCAGTTCTTGGATGCGATCCTGCTCGACCATGCCCGAGATGCAGATGATTCGCACGTCGTCCATGGTCTTGTCGTTGCGAACGAGGTTACAGACTTCCTTGCCGTTGATGTCGGGAAGCATGACGTCGAGCACGACCAAATCGGGGCGGAACTCCTTGATCAACATGCCGGCGCCGAAGCCGTTGTTCACCGTTCGAATGTCGAACCGGCCGTCGCGGGCCAGGGCGTCGGAAATCAACTCCACCAAATCCTCGTCGTCGTCGACTACAAGAATCTTGCGTTTCCCGCTATCGAGGGCGTCGGTCGGGATGCCATTATCCCGCATGAAGGTATAGAGCTGGTCGCGCGGAATCCGGCGGAACCGGCTGCCGGGAACGCGAAAGCCCTTAAGCTGCCCCGAGTCGAAACAGCGAATGATGGTCTGCTGGCTGACCTTGCAGATTTTGGCCGCCTCGCCGGTCGTGAATACGGTCTTCATGTCGAACCACCTCTCTCCTTAGCCGTGGTTGTGTCTCGGCAGAGCCGAAACCTGTGAAGCGTGCGGAACCCCCCGCGATGCGTAATCGCCTGAAGTCCCGGCCATCGCCACAAAGGTCGAGGGCTATTCAGACGGCAACGTCATCCATGCCTGCCGAAGTTTCCTGGATTGCCAACTTGGGAATTATAACGGCCTTGGAAGTTGCGTCAACACTGATTGATAATGCGTAACCTGTTGCTAGTTATGGTCTTGTGGAAACAATTCCTTTTG
>JBGSYU010000601.1:0-10608 GCA_041750715.1 Lacipirellula sp. | reverse complement strand
TTTCCATTTCGAGGTGCGCGATTCTTTTATGCCGGTTCACGACGACGAAATACGACTCGAGCGGTCGAAGATGTCGTTCGGCGAGCATCTCGAGGAGCTGCGGCGGACGCTCTTTAAGTCGATCGCCGCGCTGTTTCTCGGCTTTTTGGCCGGGCTCTGGTTCGGCACCGACATCGTCACATACATTCAGACGCCGGTGCTGGAGTCGCTCGAACGATTCTACTTGCGACAGGCTGAAGCCAAGCAGCGACATCACGTCGAAGAATTAAAGAACTCGGGTCGCGAGGCGTCCCAACGTGAAGTCGTCACGGCCAAGCAACTGGCCGACGCAAGGCTCATGCTGCAAGAATACTTGATCGACCGCAACGATCTCACCGCCCTCCTCAAACAACACTTTCCCGACGTTGCGATTTCTCCGGAAATGGCGGCGGCCGCCGGGACGCCGCCGTCGAAGGGCGAGCGGTCGAGCGACGTTGAGACGAGCGTCGAAAACTTGCGTGAAATCGATCGCGATGCGCTGATTCCCCTGCGGCTGTACATGCCGATCGAAGAAGATGCCCGCTTGCGCGTGGTTGGGCACGACACGATGGAGCCGTTCTCCATTTATATCCGCGCGGCGCTGGTGGCCGGGCTGGTGTTCGCCAGCCCGTTCATTTTTTACTTCATTTGGGAGTTCGTCGCCGCGGGGCTTTATCGGCAGGAGCAGAGCTACGTCTACACCTATTTGCCGCTGAGTTTGGGCCTGTTCATCGGCGGGGCGATCCTGGCGTTTTTCTACGCGTTCGAGCCGCTGTTGGAATTCATGTTCTGGTATTACGAACGGATGGGGATCACGCCAGATTTGCGGCTGAGCGACTGGATCAGCTTCGTGCTGCTGATGCCGCTGGCGTTCGGGGTGAGCTTTCAATTGCCGCTGGTGATGCTGATGCTGGAGCGGATCGGAATCTTCACCGTCGAGACCTATTGGCGGAAATGGCGCGCCGCCATCGTGGTGATCGCGGTGCTGGCGATGCTGCTGACCCCCTCGGCCGATCCGTACAGCATGATTCTGATGGGCGCCCCGCTGGTGCTGCTTTACTTCGGCGGTATCTGGCTGTGCCAATGGATGCCTGGCGGCGGCAAACGGCGGCCGGCGCTTAGCGGCACTTTGTAACTACGCGACCCCCGGCCAGAGGCCGGGGCTACACGCCCTTAAATCTGGTAGTTCATGTCCGGCCGCATGTCGTCCGGCGTGTCGGCCCGCATCTTCAGCTTGGGCTTCTCGAGCACGACCGTGGTGTGCGGCGCCACGCTGGTGGTGAGCCACACGCTGGAGCCGATCACCGAATCGCGCCCCACGACGGTCCGCCCGCCTAGCACCGTGGCATTGGCGTAGATAACCACGCCGTCCTCAATCGTGGGATGCCGCTTCTGCCCGCGAACGATGTGGCCGTCTTCATCGGTCGGAAAGCTAAGCGCGCCGAGCGTCACGCCTTGATAGAGCTTCACGCGGTCGCCAATGGTACACGTTTCGCCGATCACCACGCCCGTGCCGTGGTCGATGAAGAAGTACCGCCCGATCGTGGCGCCGGGGTGGATGTCGATTCCAGTGCGGCTGTGGGCCCACTCGGTCATCATCCGCGGTATGAACGGGATCGACAGCTCGTGGAGCAAGTGGGCCAACCGGAAAACGGTGATCGCTTCCAAGCCCGGATAACTGAAGATTACCTCGGCGGGCGACTTGCACGCCGGATCGCCGTCGAAGGCGGCCTGCACGTCGGTGGCCAGCACTTCGCGCAGCTCGGGAAGCTCATCGAGGAATTGCAGCGTCTTGGCCTGGCCGAGGGCTTCGAAGTCGGCCGTCGTTTCGCAGTCGCTGGTGGCGCCCGCTTCGTGGCGTAGCGCGCGACCAATCTGCGTCGTCAGCCGATCGTGCAGGCGATCGACCAAATCGCCGACGTAATACGCAATGTTTCCGTGGTGCAGTCCCTCGCGGCGGCGGTAGCCGGGGAACATGATCTCGCTCAGCTCGCCGATGGCGGCGATCACTTCGTCGTACCGCGGCAACGGGCAGTGGTCGAGGTGATTGATTCGGCCGACCTTGTCGTAGGTCCGCACGATTCGCTCGGTGATTTTGGGGAGCTGGTCTTTCAGTCGGAAGTCGCTGGCCATCGGAGGGCTCCCCTTGATAGCCCCCGGCTCTGCCGAGGGACGAAGCGATTTTTTTTGGTTGCCAACAAGAACGTCCCCCGGCAGAGCCGGGGGCTTTCATGGCGGCGCGAGCGGCGACGCCATGTGCGAGAAGGTCCCGCCTACGCGGGACAGGTACAGCGGCAACGCGGGGCGGGCGTCATGATGCGGCAGTTCGACATGAATTCGGGCAGGTTGAAAGTGAGACAATCGCCGGTCTCTCTAGGTTCTCTCGGCAGGCGGCGTTGCCCAAGTTTAACCATTTTACCACCTGCGACGGCGGCCGGCGCTAGGCGCGTTCGTTTTGAAGCCAAAAAGCCACGCAGAGTTTCTCCCTTGCCGCAAAAGGTCCACGGCGGGCGTGATAGGGTTCGATAGGGCGCCAGCGCGGTCCGATTCCTCCGCCGTTTGCGGGGACCAACGTGGGTTATTTTGCGAGCAATTCCGATACGCTGTGGACGCTGGCCGCACTGGTGCCGCTGGCGATCGCCGTCGCGGCGTGGGCGCTGCAAATGGCGAGCGGCTTCTGCTCGGTCGATCCGCCGGAGTTTTGGCACGCGGTGACGATCGTCGTCATCGTCGCGGTGGCCAACGCAGTGCTGCGATTCGTGCTGCACGGCGCCGACGCCGCCAACGGCATCGCCCCGCAGTACTTCGCACCCATCCTCGTCACCAGTGCGGTGATCACCCTCAGCGTGCCGACGGGGCCCTTTACGGCGCTCACGATCACCGTGGTGCAGCTCGTGCTGTGCGCGGCGATTTTCTACTCGCTGATCTGGCTGCACACGGTCGTCATCGCGTCGATTATGATGCTGTAGAACGTGGCCCGGGAACTCGTTTGGCGTTGCCCGCCGTGGGCGGCGGGGCTAAACGGGCTTAGAGACGGGCGACGTTTCAGCCGTTTAGTCCACATCCTCCTTCACCTTCGACTTGCTCATGACTTCTTGCTGGATATTCCCCGGCACCACGTCGTAGTGGGAAAACTCCATCGTAAAGCTCCCCTGCCCTCCTGTCATCGACGATAGAGTGCGGGCGTAGGTCGTCACCTCCGCCAGCGGCGCCTTGGCTTCCACCGTCGTCAGGTTGCCCCCCGAAGATTCCATGCCCACCATCTGCCCGCGACGTCCCGAGAGGTCGCTCGACACGTCGCCCACATTTCCCGCGGGCACGGTGATGTGTAGATTCACGACCGGTTCCAAGAGCGCCGGCTTTGCCTTCTTGAAGACTTCGGCAAACACCTTGCTCGCCGCGATGCGGAACGCCGTTTCGTTGCTGTCGACGGGGTGATCCTTGCCGAAGTACACCTCCATGCACACGTTCTGCACTGGGAATCCGGCGATCACCCCCTGCTTGAGCCGTTCGAGAAATCCTTTCTCAATGGCCGGCATAAAGTTGCCCGGAATCGTCCCGCCCACGACTGAATCGACCCACAGGAAGTGCCCCTGTTTGTGAAAGTGCGAGTTCTTGAGCTGCGGGAAGCGCTGCTTCGTCACGAAATCCTCGGCGTCCATGCCTTCGGGGAACGGGTAGATGCGGGCGTGAACCTCTGCGAACTGCCCCGAGCCGCCCGACTGCTTTTTGTGCCGGTAGCTGGCCTCGGCGGTCGTTTGCACCGTTTCGCGATACGGAATCTTCGGCTCGTGCGTCTCGATCTCGACATGGTCGCGCCGTTTGAGCCGCTCCTTCATCAGAAGCAGGTGCAGCTCGCTCATGCCGGTGAGCACCATTTCCTTAGTCTCGGGGTCGTGCTCCAAATGAACTGTGCGGTCTTCCTCGGTGATCTTGTGGAGGGCGCCGGAGAGCTTGGCTTCGTCGCCGCGATTCTTCGGAGCGACGGCCAGCCCGACCATCGGCGTGGGAAAAATAAGCGGCGGCAGCTCGACGTCGCCCAGCGACGTGCCGGTGTGCAGGTCCTCGCATTTGGCGACGGCGACGATGTCGCCCGGCCCGGCCTGATCGACCGGCTGATTTCCGCTGCCCTGCATTTCCAGCAGCGCGCCCAGCTTCACGCCCTTGCGAGCCGCCGCCGCATGTACCGTCGAATCCCGTTTGAGCGTTCCAGAAAACACGCGCAGGAAGCTGAGCCGCTGCACGAACGGATCGATGCGGGTCTTGAACACCTGCGCGGCCAGCGGCGCCGCCGGGTCTGGCTGAAGCGTCACCTCGTCGCCGTTGACGCCGGCCTGTCGCGTCACGGCCGTCGGCGGAAGCGCGGCGGTCGCCAACACGTCGAGCAGTTCCGCCACGCCGACCCCTTTTCGGGTCGATACGCACACGATCGGCGTGAGCGTGCCCGCGGCGATCGCCTGCACCATCAGTTTCGACAGTTCCTCGCCCGATGGAATTTCGCCCTCGAAGTATCGCTCCATCATCGCCTCGTCGACTTCGATAATCGACTCGATGAGCGATTCGTTGATCTCGCGGGGATCGACCACGGCGCCGTCGGCGCTGGCCGGTGGCGAGAGCGTGCTCGCCACGCCGCGGATCGAATCGCCCAGCCCCAGCGGCACGTTAAGCAGCACGCATCCGCTGCCGAAAGCCTCCTTGATGGCGCTGACCAGCCCGGGGAAGTCAATGTTGTCCGTGTCGAGTTTGGTGATCACGAGCATACGGCCGCAGCCGGCGCGGCCCGCTTCTTGCCAGGCGCGGCGCGTGTTCACCTTGATGCCCGAGTGGGCGTCGACCGCGATGAGCGCCGTCTCCACCGCCCGCAGCGAGCCGATCATTTGCCCCACGAGATCGGGATACCCCGGCGTATCAATGAGATTAAATCGCTTGCCGGCATGATCGAGATGGACCACCGCCGCTTCGATCGAGTGCTTGTGATGCTTCTCTTCCTCGTCGAAGTCGCAGACGCTGGTGCCGGCGTCGACGCTCGGGGCGCCTTTCACGGCGCCGGCGTGGACCAGTAGCTGGTCGACGAGCGTGGTCTTGCCGGAGCTGCTGTGTCCGCAGATGGCGATGTTGCGAATGTCCGCGACGTTTCTGGCCATGATGAATCTCGCGTTCCTGTGAAGAGCAGAATGAATTTTTCAAGAGTCATTTTCAGGCTCTCTCCCCATCAAGGGGAGGGGACCGGAAGAAAATGTTACGGCGCCGCCCGGCAAGCCCCTTTCCGCGCTACTTCAAGCGCCTGCGTTAGCGTAAGCGTACCAGCATACAGCGCCCGCCCCACAATGGCGCCGGCAAGTCCGGCCGCCGCCAGCTCCGCCACGTCGTCCGCCGTAGTCACCCCGCCAGAAGCGATCACCGGCAACCCAATGGCGTTCTGCATTTCCCGCATCGCGGCGACGTTAGGTCCTTGCAACATGCCGTCGGTGGCAATGTCGGTGTAGATGATCGCGGCCAGCGGATCATTGGCGAACTGCTGAACGAGATCGACGGCGCGCACGGCGCTGGTTTCGAGCCAGCCGTCGGTGGCCACGAGGCCGTTGCGGGCGTCCACGCCCAGCGCCAGTCGCCCCGGGTACTTGCCGCACATTTCCCGAAACCACTCCGGACGCTTCAGCGCTGAAGTGCCCAACACCAGCCGCGACAAGCCCACCTCCAGCAGCAGTTCAATCGTCGCTTCATCCCGAATCCCGCCGCCCACCTCGCACTCCATATCCACAGCGGAGACGATGGCTCGCACGGCGTCGAGATTCACCGGCCGCCCAGCGCGGGCGCCGTCCAGATCGACCAGATGCAAGTGGCGAGCGCCCTGCCGTTGGAAGTCAACGGCCATCGCGGCCGGATCGGCGGAGTAGACCGTCTCGCGGGCGTAGTCGCCCTGCTGCAGCCGCACGCACTTGCCGCCCAACAGGTCGATTGCTGGCCAAATCTGCATGTCGGCCTACCGGGCACGCACGGCGATGCACGAAAAGAGACAGCCCGGAATATCGCAGAGGCTGCCGGCGATTTCAAGCTGCCGGCCAATCTTAAAAAGGTCCGACTTGCGGTTGAGCAAGCGCTTAAAACATGTCGAGCAAGTGCTGACCACCATGGGCCGGATTGCCAATAAGCCGTTGCGAGTTCGGGTCGACGACAAAATCAAGCCACTCCAACGGGATCTGACCGATGAGCGTGGGAATGTCGTCGGGGACTTCGAACACCTCCACCAGGCATTGGCGTCCCTGAATGGTCAGGCGAACTGGCTCATACACCGAGGCCTGCTTGACTCCAACGCTCGTGCGAACTCGTTGCTCCCGATCTTTCTTGAGTCCAAGCTCGGCAATGCGCCGTGAAGGCAGCGACAACGAAGTGGCGCCGGTGTCGACCAGTGCATCATCGACGGTGAGCTTCCTCGCGTCTTCCGCTGAACGTAGACCGCGCTCAACTTCCCAAGCATCTTTCACGTTCTCGACGTGTGCTTGCACGATAACTCGGCGCATCTCGCGAATCTCCATGGCAAGCTCCTCCCGACGGAAATCGTCCCGCTCCTCTTGTATTGTACTGCATAAGCGTTGGAGATGTAGACGGCGTCGTCACGATTACAATTCGGCGAAGTTTTTGAGCACTTTCAATCCCGCGGCCTGGCTCTTCTCAGGATGAAATTGCGTCGCAAACAGGTTATCGCGCCAAATCGTCGCGCAGAACGGCTCCGGATACGATGCCTCGCCATCGACGACACGGTTTTCCGTCGGCGCCACAAAATACGAGTGGACGAAATAGAAATACGCGCCGTCCTCGATTCCTGCAAAGATCGGCGCCCGGCGGCGAAAGGCGACCTCGTTCCAACCCATGTGCGGAACCTTGTACTCCGGCGGCACGTCGAAGCGGCGGACCTCCCCCGGGAGGACGCCCAGCCCTTGGTGCTCGCCGTCCTCATAGCTCACGTCAAACAACAATTGCAGGCCGAGGCAAATCCCCAGAAACGGTTTGCCAGAGTCGATCGCGGCGCGAATCGGTTCCACCAGGTCGCGCCGCCGCAGTTCGGCGATCGCATCGGCGAACGCTCCCACGCCAGGGAGCACGATGTGGTCTGCTTGCTCCAGCGTCCGTGGATCCGAAGTAATCGCCGCCGCGTGCCCGACGCGCTCGAACGCCTTCTGCACGCTGCGAAGGTTGCCCATCTGATAGTCGATAATGGCGATCATACGGAAGCGATCAGAAGTCGGTAGTAGCCGCGAGCTAACAGCTCGCCGGGGCGCACCGCCACGCTGTCCAGACAAATAGACGGCAGAAGGGGTTCGCGACTCTGATTCTAATCGCGAAGAGGCCGCGGCACGAGCGGCAGCGAGTCAACGCTTAACGAGCCGCCATCCGTTCGGGATATACCACGAACTCAATTCGCCGATTGCGTGCCTTCCCGGCGTCGCTGGCGTTGGAAACCACGGGATGATTGCCGCCGTGGCCAATGACGAACAACTGATTTGGCGCCATCGTCCCCTTTTGCACCAGCAGGTTGTAAACGGCCAGCGACTGTGCCGCCGACAGATGGTGATTCGTGGGGAACTGCTGCGAGTGGGTGGCCGCGTCGTCGGTGTGCCCCTCGATGCCGATGATGTGATCGGGGAAATTCTGCCGCAGGTCGGCCGCGATGCTTACCAGCAGTTGCTCGCCGCCGTTCTGCAGATAATTGCTCCCCGGCATGAACACGCGGTCGGCCGGCGCCTCGACCCGCACCACGTCGCCGTCCTGGCGGACTTCGATGCCCGGCATCTGCTTGACGGCGATATTCTTCAGCAGAGTGTTGTTCGCACGAATCTCGGCCCCGGCCCGCTGCTGGGTGGTCGCCACCAGTTGCGTGCTCTTGGTGCGAAGCTGATCGTTGTCGGAGCGCATCGCGAGCAATTGATCGGTCGTCGACTGAAGCTGAGTTCGCGTAGCGCCGAGCTCGTCGTTCATCAGTTGGTTTTGCTGCCGCGACTGGGCCAGCAGCGATTCGAGCTCTTGATTGTCGCGATCGAGCGAAGTGGCTCGCGACTGGAACTCCTGATTCTGCTGCGCGAGCGTTTGCACCTGCTGCTGCATCGCCGTCTGCGCGGCCTGATTCGGCGCAAGCCCAATCTTGCCGCAACCGCTTGCGGCGGCAAGAACGCCAAGCACGATGATGAAAACGTAGCGGAACACGCGGCGGACGATAGCACCGGGCAAAAAGTGCGACAAGAGCAACCCGCTTAGATAGCCGAGCCATCCTGGCTCTACGAATTCTCGCGTCCGGCCAGGATGGCCGGGCTATATGCTAGCAGGATACTTGCCGTAGAACCGCTTGATAAAATTCCGGCGCCAGCGCTGTGGCTTGTGCGGTTCCCAGCCGAGCCGCCGCAGCAAGCGGTCGCTCAGCCGCGTGTTCGCCGCATCGCACAGAATGGCGTCGGTCCGCTTCAGTTCGGCAAGCCGATCGAGAACGCTCGACGCCGCTCGGACGGTGGCATACGTCGTCCCTGGGGTCGATACGACGTATTTCAGCGCCAAGAAGTTAGAACACCGTCGCGGCTGATTGTAGTACAGCAAGCACCGATCGGCCTCCCCGCGGGCGTGATATGCCGGCCCGGCGGGCCAAATCTCCGGCCACGACAGCAGCTTCGGCCAGGGCCGCAAATGAATCGCGACGAACTGGCCGCCGGCGGTCTCGATCACGCCGTACCGGCCGCGAAGCAGGCGTTCACGGCCGGCGTGCCAATCGTCGATGGTAGTCGTCAACCAAGTCATTCGTTTACCGCTGCCTACTCTTCAACGGGCACGCCAAAGATCGCTTCCTTAATATTACGCCACACCACCAGCATTGCCCCCAGCATCACCACGCCGACGGCAAGAATGCCCGGCACGAGCCACGGGAAATCAAAGAACGCTTGCAGGCTGCGGGGGTCCGCGTTCCAAAAGTCGGCCCAGCGGGTCATCACGACGAGCGCGCCCAAGCACAGAAAGGGCCCGTAGGGAATCACGTCGTCGCGACGCAGCGCCATTTGCAGAATGCCGACGATCAGCCCCGCGAAGGGTGCGATGAAAAAGATGAAGATGCCGCTCTGCCAGCCGAGGAAGGCGCCGATCATCATCATCAGCGTCACGTCGCCGAAGCCCATCGCTTCTTTGCGGAGCGCCCATTTGCCCACGATGCGCACCGCCCACACCATGGCCCCGCCGCCGATCATCCCCACCAGCGATGTGAGCAGCCCGATCCAGTTCAGCCCGCCGGCGAACCACACCCCGATGATGGCCAAACTTCCGCCCAGCCCGATCCACAGCAGCGGCGGCCGCGACAGCTCGCGCGCGACGCGCGCCAACAACACGCGCAACCCCATGCGCAGGCCGTGCCGCGCCCGAAAAATTCGCGGCGTGAGCGCGAAACACCACGTTGCGAAGCACGCCAGGCCGATGGTCAGGCTGAGCCACTTCGGCGCCCCGCTGAAGGCGTCGGGCCAGACGTTCGGCGATGCGAGGCTCAGCGGTTCCACCTTCAGAACGAAGGCGTCCCCGAGGTCCGCCGGCATGGAAACCATCTCACCGGTCGCATGGGGCAACAACGACGAAGGTTCTACCGCGGCGATCAGCAATGCCAGCAGCGTGCCCGGCACGGTGATGCCGTCGGGAATCGTTTTTTCGTCGACGTCGATCAAGCTCGCCGCCGCCATGAGCGTCAGCAGCAACGCGTGCGATAGGAACGTCGCCAACGTCGCCCCGGCGGCGGCTCGTAGCGGCGTGCCCGGTGCTAGCGCGTCGAATTGCCCAACGATCAGCCCCTGCCGGTCGACCTCCCACCAGTAGAGCGCCGCCAGCGCGGCCGCCATCGTCACTTCTACTACCAACGGCCGAATCCAAAATCCGCGGCCATGCAACGGACTTTCCCGTCGCAGGCCGAACCAACCCCACAGCGGCAGGCGGTCGGAAGCGCGACGGGCGGCTGCTTCAGGATGGGCGGCCGACCACGGTGAAACCGGCCGCCGGTTCCACGCCAACGAGTAGGCGGCCCAGTTCACAAACGCGCCAGCGATGAGCCCCGCCGCCGATGACAGCAGCAATCCCAGCGACAACGGCAGCGCGGCAAGCATCATGCGGTAGAAAGTCCAAGATTGCGCCGCGTCACGCGTTTAGCGGCCGTCGTCCCGACGGCCCAACACAAACACGGCGTGGACCCCTCGGAGTACCTCGGGGTGACAGGGTTCTGCCTTGGGCTGACAGGGTTCCAAGCTTACGGAACCAGCCCCAGCGCCGCAACGATTTCGTCGGCAATATCCGCCGGGGCCTTACCTTCCGTATCGACCTCAAGCGTAGCACACGCCCGATAATTCGGCGTTCGCTCCCGCAAGAGCCGTTCAATCTCGGTCCGTCCGCCCGCTTTAGTCAGGTTGGGACGGCGCGCCACCGAACCCGGGTCGGCCGCAATCCGCTGCTCAATCGTATCGACCGACGCCTGTAGCCAGACGACGGCGCCGCACGATTTGATCGACTGCCGGTTTTCTTCGCGAAGCACGGCGCCGCCGCCCAGGGCGATCACCACGTCGGTCCGGCGGCAGAGCT
>JBGSYU010000600.1:0-2164 GCA_041750715.1 Lacipirellula sp. | reverse complement strand
AGCCCACGTTCGGCGGGCCGTTTGGACTGCTGCTGGCGGCGCGAGGCGATTGGCGGTCGGCATTCGCCGGACTTGCCGTCGGCGGCGTCATTGGTGGAGCCGGCATGCTCGCGATTTTCGCCCATACGGGCGAGCTTTCGATCCACGCGGTGACGCAGGTCGTCTCCGGCAACCATGGGCATCTCTCGCACGATCCCGAGGCCGTGCCGAACACGAACAAAGCCCGCACCGACTTGGCGGCCGTCTACGAGTATCTCACGAAGCAACCGGTGCCGCGCTGGGCCTCCGTAGCTATCGCCGCGGCGATCTTAACGATCACCATCGTGACGCTATGGCGATCCAGGCACGCACGCGATGCGAACGCAGCCGCCAGTCCCGCAAGTGCGTTGATCGTCGTCGCGATATTCATCGGCATCTTCCACAACGTGTACGACTTGCCGCTGCTCATCGTGCCGCTTGCGGCGTGCGTTACCGGGGCCAGCGGTTCTTGGAACGCCATCGCGCCAGTGCGGCGACTACTGATTGCGGCGATGCTCCTGATCCCTTTCGTTAACGTCCTCTGGACCCAGGGATTTCGTCTGCTCCTCGAGCGGGCAGGCATTCCTTGGGGAGAGAACGCCGGAGTTTTTCTGGACGGCGCTTATCGCCTTTCGTGTGCGGCCAACGGACTAGCCCTGCTGGCAGCATGGGGCATGTTGATCGTCTGCGTTGCTCGCCGGTCAACGGCGGGAGCCAGTTCCCACACATGGGAGGGCGAGGCTCCCGCCGAGCCGAACCTTCCGTCAGAGCGGCTCAACGGGAAAAGTTACAAAAGGCTAGGCGGGTGTCCACCAGTAGAAGCGCCTGCCCGAGCCAGCGCTTTAAGCGAAGAGCCACAAGCTGTGGTTTCTCAATGAACAATCGATCAACACCCGGTGCATCAATGGCGTTTACAGAAGTGACTAGCGACTTGGAAGACACGGCCCTCGAAGGGCCAACGCAACTTTCGACGCGCGGATTAAATGAGGCTTCCCCGAAGGTCGCGGGACGATTCAAATCGCATGCGCCGCCGAAGGTAGCGGGCACTCGCGCGGGTTGGCCGATGAGGGCCGCCTACCTGATTGGCGACGCCTCCGCCATTTTCGTAGCGATCGCCGTCGCCGCGGTAGCGAGCAATCTCGCCCGCGGCGTGACTTGGAATGCACTGACGGTCGTCGAGCAGAGACTGTTCGTGTTGCTGGCATTGGGCCTGTTGGCGGCGGCAGCGTTCGGCCGGACTTACGCCGCGATTCCGCCGCGGCCGGTGCGGCAGTTTCGCGCTTGGGTGCTTGGCTCAGCCGTCGTCTGCGGCAGCGGCATTGCGATGGCCTGGCTCCTTGGCATCGCCTCATCGCCCGTTTATGCAACGCTGGTCGTTGCCACCGGGGCGGCAATCGTGCTGGCCTCGTTTAGTCGCGCCGTATGTCGTATGCGATTTGGCGCCGCGCCGTGGTGGGGCACGCGCCTCATCGTGGTCGGCAGCGACAGCCTGGCGGCGGAAGTCTTGGCCAACCTCGTACGAGAGCCGCAATGGGGTTTGCGCCCCGTCGGCTACGTCCGCGAATCGGCGCCCTACGACGACGACGCTCCCGAACGCTGCTTAGGCTCCATCAATCGACTGCACGAGATCGCCACGGATTTGCACGTGGACCGCGCCTTGGTCACCGCGGCTTCATTCGATTCCGACGAGCTGTCCGAACTTCTTGCCTGTGCGAGAGGCCAAATTCGGCACTGGATCATACTGCCGTCGCTCGACCGCTTTCCGAGCATGTGGCTCGAAGAGTGTGAAGCGGCGCGCCTGCCGGCGCTGGCCGTTTCCAATCGCCTGGCGAGCGCGTCGTCGCACCGGCTCAAGCGAAGCTTCGACGTCGCCGTGACGCTGGCCATCGGCTTGGCGTCGCTGCCGCTGATTGTAGTCATCGCCTTGTTAATCCGGCTAACATCGACCGGACCTATCTTTTACGCACAAGAGCGCATCGGCTATCGGGGCCGACGCTTCACCGCCTGGAAATTCCGCACCATGGTCAGCGGCGCCGACGCCGTGCTGGCTCAATGCTTGGCCGAGAATCCCGAGTTGGCGCCAGAGTGGGACGCGAACCATAAACTCAAGCGCGATCCAAGAATCACATGGATCGGACGCTGGATA
>JBGSYU010000599.1:0-2637 GCA_041750715.1 Lacipirellula sp. | reverse complement strand
CCGCGTCGTGCACGGCGGCCAATTGCCACGGCGGCGACGGCTCGCGACCGGTGCGAGGGGGGGGCGACCCGCTGTCGCCCCAGGCGTACAGCGTGTGGATTCAGAGCGATCCCCACGCCCGCTCGTTTGAGGTGCTGTACGGCGCCGCGTCGCGAACGATCGCCAAGCGACTCGGGCTGCCCAACGCTCACTCGGCGGCTACTTGCCTGGCGTGTCATGCCATTGATGCGAAACCGAACGACTTAACCGTCGCGGCGCGGCACACGCGGCACGACGGCGTAGGGTGCGAAGCCTGCCACGGGGCTGCCCAGGCGTGGCTTGACCCCCATAAGTGGTCGGCGTGGTCGACGCTAAGCGCCAAGCAGAAGAGCGCGTTGGGCTACCGCGACCTCAGCGACCTCGTGCAGCGGGCCGAAACGTGCGCTGCGTGCCACGTCGGTTCGGCCGATCGGGACGTCAATCACGATTTGATCGCCGCCGGGCATCCGCGCATGACCTTCGAGCTGTCGGCCTATCACGCAAATCTCCCGAAGCACTGGAAGAACGAGCAGACGCCACGCGACGAATTGGACGCGCGGTTGTGGCTCGTCGGTCAAGCGGCGTCGGCCGACAGGAGCTTAGCGTTGCTGGCCCATCGGGCCGGCGACGGCGGCGGCCCGTGGCCCGAGTTCTCGGAGTACGATTGCTTCGCCTGCCATCACGACCTGGCCGACCCCAGTTGGCGACAGGCGGAGTACGCGCCCTCGCCCGCGCTCGAACCGGGCTCGCTGCCTTGGGGCAGTTGGTACTTCTCGCTTCTCCCACGCACGCACGCCGGGCAGTCGTCCCCGGCCAGCGCCAGTCTCGACGAACTGCGTACCGAAATGCAGCGATTGCTGCCACGTCGAGACGTCGTGCAGGCGCTTGCCGTGAAATCGCGTCGCGACGTGCAATCGCAGATGCGGGCGGCGGCATCCCGACCACTGGGCAAACGCGAGCTGGAGGAATTAATGCGCCAGTTGGCCGCCTCGCAGCCCCTCGCGCTCGTGGAGAACTGGGACGTCGCCGCGCAGCGGTTCTTGGGTTGCGCAGCCGTGAACTTCTCCGCGCTGACGGCCGCCGCCGACGCGACCGACATGCAGCCCCGCGGGGCGGAACGCATTGAGGAAGTCCTGCGGCAGATTCGACGCCTGTTGCAATTCAGCGACGGGGAGAATGCGACGCAATACGACAGCCCGCAAAACCAGTCGACCGATCGCCGCCGCGCCGTGCGCGAGGCGTTCGAGGAAATCTACCAATCCGCGTCGCCCGATGCGGCGGACCGCTAAAGGTACGAAGGCCGAATAACGACCGAAGGGTGAACCGTCGTGGAATTGCTCAAGCTGCCGACCAGCCGCAGATCGACGCGCGCCCGACGCGCACACCGGCGCTGCGCATCGCGGCGATCGCCGTTGCAGGCGCCGTGGCCGTGGCTCTGTGCCAGCGCGCGGCGATAGCGCAGGTGAGCGAGATGGAGGAACGAGCGGTGGTTTGCCCGCTGGACGACCAGCAGATGCAACCGCTGTCGTTGGGTCGCGAGGTGCTCGGTTCGCGGGCGTGCTTCGGCTGCCATGTGCAAGGCACGGCGTCGTTCGCCACGCTCGACCCCGAAGTGACGAAGATCGTGGGAGCGGATTTCCTGCGCCGTGCGGTACACGACAATTGGGTGCTGGGCAACGAATGGGCGACGTGGTCGGCGAAAGACCGCCACGCTCAAGCCTACACGACGCTATTAGGCGATCGCTCGCGGCAGATGGGCAAGCTCCTGGGAATTGCCGCCGTCGACCGCGATGCCCGCTGCCTGGCGTGCCATTCGAGCCTGCCGGCGGCGAGCGCCCAGCGCGATGGGTTCACGCTCGATGCCTCCTACTTCGGCGACGACCACGTCGACGAGCGACTGTCGCTGGGGGTCAATTGCGAGGCCTGCCACGGCGCCGCCGGCGCCCATCGACCCGCGGAACGCGCCGGATGGATCGACGTGCATGTGGCGCGCCAGCCGTGGCGGTTCCAAGCGCCCGCCGATAAGCAGGCGAAGTTCGGCTTTTACGACGTCCGCACGCCCAGCTCGCGAATGCGAATGTGCCTGTCGTGCCACCTGGGCGACGTGCGCCAAGGCCGACTGGTGACGCACGCCATGTACGCGGCAGGGCACCCGCCGCTGCCGGGCTTCGAGCTGAAATCGTTCGCCGACATGATGCCGCCGCACTGGCGCGATCTCGGCAGCGAGGAATCGACGGAAGCCATGGCGGCCGAACCGCAATCGCTCCGCGGCGCCAAGCCGAAACGCATCACCGCCGATTTCTTGACCCAAACCGACGACCCCTACTTCCGCAACCTGCGCGAGAAGCAGCCGGCGTTTTTTGCGTCGGTGCTCGACGACTGCGATGACTTCGCGTCGGGCACGCGGGCGGTGGCCGTCGGCGCCCTGGTAGCGTGGCGCCAGAATGCCGACCTCACCCAATCGTTGATGTCGGAAAATGCGTACCCGTTGATCGACCGCCAGCGCCGCTGGCCCGAGTTGGCGCAGTTCGAATGCACGGCCTGTCACCACGAATTGCGGGACGCCGATTGGCGCGACCAGCGAAACCCGCCCGGCCGGCCCGGACGCCCGCTGCTGCG
>JBGSYU010000598.1:0-4532 GCA_041750715.1 Lacipirellula sp. | reverse complement strand
AAGCCAAACGTCCGCATGCACCGAGACACGGCGGCGCCAAAGAAACCGTTATCTCGGCGCAATGCCTTCGGGGCCCAGGGCGCTCGCTAGCAGAGCGTTCTGGCTTCCGCCAAGTGGGCGAACGGTAGCGAGCTGCCGCTGACTTCGGCATTCAGGACACTCGCATTCCGGCAACGTGGACGGCGGCCAGACGGCCGCTTGCATCGCCGGCATGTCGCGCATCATTTTTTGACATAGGGCACATTGCCGCAAATGTGCGTCAATCCGGCTCTTAACGTCCTGGGGAAGGGCGCCCGCGACGTACGCGTCGATCTGCTCGCGAACTTCGTGGCAAGCGATGCCGCCGAAATGATTCTCCTGCATGGGAGCCTGTCTCAATCCGCTCCACGCAATGACGCCGGAGACGAGCAAAACTGCAGCGCCTCCCAGGCCGGTTCGCACTGCCACTCGTCGCCGGCGCACAGATTTTGCACGGCTGGCAAGCGAGGTCAGAAGCCCTGCGTCGCAAGGCTTCCATTCATCGAATTGGTTGACTGTCGTCTTCATAAAACCGCAGAGTTTCACTGATCCGCGTGTCCTCATTGGCCAGCACGGACCACTGTTCTTCGTCTAGTGTCGCCTATTCCTACTCGGATCTCTGTGAAAATGCTAACACTTTGATCGTCCGTTAAGGCTGACTCCTTGAGGGCGGTCGGACCGCCTTACTCATCGTCGCCGGCATATTCGGTGAGCTTGGCAAGGCGGGCGGGCTCGCTTCGATGCACGCCGCCAGCCGCGTCATGTCACGTACCAAGATCCGTTGCCGCGCAATCTTTATAAGTCGCTCTAATTGCAGCTCGCCAAGCAAATTGGTCACAGTTTCTCGCGTCGCGCCGATGACCGAGGCCAAATCCTGATGTGACAAGGGAATTCCGAGGTGAATTCCGTCGTCTGTTGATTTGCCGTATTGCCCGGCCAAATCCAATAGGAGTTGCACGAGGCGATCACGATTCGACCGAAAGAGAAGCGACTTGAGCCGACGTTCAATTCGCTGTCGCCGCAAACCGACCAGCTTCGTGATGCCGAGCGCAAGCTGAGGCGACTCGTTCATCAACTCTGTAAATGCATCAACGGGCAGCAGCACCACTGTCGACGCGACCATGGCTTCCGCATGCTCTTCTCGCTCAGCCTGTGCCAAGAGCGATAGTTCCCCGAATATTTCACCCGGCTCGATGAATGCAAGAATTGCCTGCTTGCCGTCGGGCGTCAGCGAACTCAGCTTCACCCGTCCCTCGGCGAGCAAGAACACGGCGTCGCCGCAATCCGAAGGCAAGTAGACCGTGCCTCCGCGAGCAAATCGGCGCACGCGAGCCCGCTTTTCGAGACGCGCTAGCTGTTCTGCCGCAAGTCGCTCGAAGAGCTGGCAATTCTTGATGTACCAGATTTGCTCCGCCATCCTTGTCCCTACGCCTGCAATTTTTTTTGAGTGCGATGGACATACTCTTGACGAACGTTTTTGTCACGAATGATTGTAACTGCTTGATGGGAAACGGGATAGACGACCAGATTGCGCAGGTGAGTAGTTTTGCCGGCGGTTAGAACCGCCTTCGCGGGTCCACAACAGAGTCGGCTGCCGCAACTTCAGGTTCGCTTGTCTTCGTCAATGCCCACGCGATCGTCGGCTTGCCGCTTTCTAGAGAGCGCAACTTGCGAGCGACAACTCACGGTTCGATTCGCGAGACTTCCCGCCGATGGGCGATGAACAGGCCACACTGATGCGGCGGATTGGGATCAACGTGGTAAACGTGAGTTCCGGAGAGAGCCTGGGCCAGGCGCTGCTTGTGTCGGCGGCCATGCCATTCCCCGCGAATCCAGCCGACCTGCGGTAGGCGGTTATTTTCTGAGAGCGACTCAAGGATTGTGTATTCAGCGCCTTCGCAGTCGAGCTTCAAGAGATCGACCTCGGTGTGGCCGAACTCGACGAGCCGCTCCCACAGCGTCTCGGTCGTGATCGCGGGGACCGAGACGCCAAAATTCCCATAGCGCTCGTCGAGGTCGTTCCAGAGCTCGACGACGTACTCGCCGACCCGACTGTGCGAAACGGCAGAGGCGAGTAGGCACTGGCCTGGCTGCGCGTTGATGGCGGCGTTGATCCGCAGCAGTTGCGTCTCTGGGATATGAGCCGTGTTCCGCTTCAGCAGTTCGAAGCTGTCGGGATGCGGCTCGACCACGACGATGCGAGCCTCCGGCCACCACTCATGACACAGCACGGTGAAGCTGCCGACGTGGGCGCCGACGTCGAGGACCGTGCGGACGTTGTGCTTGCGGAGCTCGCGGATCTGGTACTCGTCCTGGAAGACGGCATTGGCATATTGGGCGCTGGCAGGCTCGATGTAGAAGTCCCGCCCAAAGGCCTGATAACAAGCGGCGTGGGTCATCTCGATTGTCCTCCAATCGTTGGCACGGCTGGGACCAACTCAACGGGCATCCGCTCGTGCTCCAGCCACTGGCCCCGCCACACGCCATCGCCGTCCTTGGTCAGATGACACGTGGGGCGATCAAACCGACTGATCGTTAGAATGTCCTGACCGTCCTCGTGGTTGATTGTCCAGCGGCGTTCGCACTCCGCGGCGCCCTCGCCGATCAGGCCGGCGCGGTCGAACACGATGGCCCGCTGGTCGTACCCGACGCGGCGATAGGTGAAGCGACCGCCCGCGAGCGCATCGATCGTCCGCTGCTCGGCCGGCGTCGGGAACGGGTTGTTCCACATGACGCCGTCCCACTTGGCCTTCAGGTCAGCAACAGAATCGAAGCAGAGCTGCTCGTTAGCCAGCGAGTCGTTGAACCGATTGCCGTCAAACTTCCACTTGTCCTGGCAGCGGTGCTGGAAGACGATCTGGCCGGCGTGGTCGAACTGGACGATCGTATGAATGTCCCACCCCGGGCCGGCCGAGGGCATCGCGTACTCAGACCGCAGCTTCCGCCACGCCAGGTGAAAGCATTCCTTGTCGCCATAGACGTGTTTGAAGACGAAGTCCGAGTGCTCGGCGTACCAGAGCGACAGCCGCAGTTCGTTCGCGCAGCGCCGCTTGTCGATGAGATACTGGCCCGACTCGAAGGCTCGCTCACCGTCGGCGCCTTCGATCATGTGGTCGATGCCGAAGACCCGCCACACGCCGGGCTTCAACGTCCAGCAGGCGTAGTCGGGCCAATAGATCGCGCCTGTTCGCAGGTACTCCAGTTCGTCGAACAGGTACGTCACGTCGCGGACTGGCCCGTTGTCGGCGTCGAGGAACAGTACCTCCGCAAACGGCGCGTGGAGCGCGGCGTAGGGCTTCAGTTCCCAACCGCAGAGGATTCGGCAGGGAATCTCGCGTTCGAGCTTACGGGCGTCGATGCACTCGACGCCCAACGGCGCGAGCAGCCGTTTCATGTAAGGGTCGCATTCGTTGTCCCCCAAATACCAGAGCTGAATGGGGAGCTCGCAGCCGAAATGGCGAATCAGATTGACGTTCACCCAGACGCTGGGGAAGTACTTCAACCCGCCGCCGGCGATGACGATACCGCGCTCCTGCGGGTAGACGTCACGGCTCGGAGGCAGCGTCTCGATATACCTGCTGACCATCTGGCGGTGGGCTTCGATGGTGTTGTCCCAGTTGGCCCAGTCGCCGGGCCACGGACCGGGCGGCGCCGAGTCAATGAGCCGGATCATGGCCTCGACCGACAGGTCGGGGCGGGCGGAATTGCAGTCGATCCAGTCGAGGACCTCGTCCTCAACGCTCAATTCTTGAAGCTGCAAACCCATTAGAAAATCCTTTCTGCAAGCCACTCGCGGTAGGCCGGCGGCACGAAGGGAACGTCGAGAATGTTGAAGAGCGAGTCTTCCGTGGGCGTCGGGACGAGCCGACCATCGGCGTGGTAAAGTCCGATGAAGGGACCGAACTTTGCGGAGATCTGGTCGGCGTGATCGCGGAAGTCGTAGATCAAGTTCTGTGCGGCGGCCAGCGTGCGGAATTTCTGGTTGAGCTGCCGCGGACCGGTGGCGAACAACAGCGTGGCGCCATACGTCTCGGGCGTGGCGACGAACACGTGCGCGTGTCTCGCTCGATCGCGCGGTCCGGACTGCGGGCCGTCGTAGAATGACCATGGCTCGTTCGTGACGATGAGCAGGTCGAGGTCGCCCACGTCCGGCCTGCCGCGGCGGACGGAGCCGACGATCTCGGCGCCCAGCACGCGCGGGTCGGCCTCCAGTTTCTGCATCGCAGCGATGGCCCGGTCGAGAATGTCGTAGGGGTTCATCGCTAAAACTCCACCGCAAAGATTGCCGAGCTGCTCGAGCCGCCGCTAGAACTGCCGTCCCCGCTGCTCGACCCGCCGCCATCGCTGCTTGAGCCGCCTTCGCTCGAACCATTGCCACTTGAACCACCGTCGCTGGAACCTCCGCCGCTTGACCCGCCGCCGCTTGACCCGCCACCGCCGCCGCTCGAACCCCCACCTCCGCTGGAGCCAGGGCCGCTGGGCTGCGGCCCCGAACCTGAACCGCTGCCCGAGCC
>JBGSYU010000597.1:0-1615 GCA_041750715.1 Lacipirellula sp. | reverse complement strand
GCAGAAGCGTCCATTTAGTGATTAAAGCGAAACTCGGCGCTTGTCAACAGTGCCCAGACCATCTGCTGCGTCGCGGCGGCGGGACGATCCTCGCGCTGCTGCAGATAAGCGACGAGAGCCGTGATTTCTTCCGGCCGCGCGGGGCGGCATAGCACCCAGCGGACCGCCGACTCGACGCGCTTGGCCAAATCTTTCTCTTTCAGGAGCGTCGCGATGACGCCCGACGACTCGCTCAGCAGTTCCTGGGTCAACCGCTCGCTATTGGCGAACAGCATCGCCTCGGCGACGCCGACCTGAAAGTCTTCCGTCGGATACGGGAACAATCGGGCATGGCCGCTTGCCGGGCCTTCCATTGCTTCGATGGTCTTTTCGATGTCGCCTTTGGACTTCGTAACGCTCTCAGGGCTTGCCGTGGCGATGCGGAGGGCCATGCCCATCTGCATCGGCGTCAGCGGCTTGACCTGGGCGACCGCGAAGAACCGCGCCTGCGGAGGGCTTTCGCCCTGCCAGCGGCTGCTGCGCGAATAGGCTTCGCTGAGCGTCAAGCCGCGAATCAGGCGCTTCAGGTCGTAGTTGTGCGTCACGAGATCGCGCGCCAACCAGTCGAGTAGTTCCGGATGGCTGGCGGGATTCTCCGAGTGCATCTGATCGAGCGGCATCACCAGCCCTTGGCCGAAGATGCGATACCAGAGGCGATTGACGATCGACTTGGCGAAGTAGTCGCGCTGCCCAGCCTCCAGGGCGGTCTCGACGAACTTGGCACGCAGGTGATAGCTGGTCGGCGGCGCCTTCTTCTCCTTGCGCGCCTTTTCCAGGCGAACCTTTTCTTTCTGTAGATCGGCCTGGCTCGGTTCTTTCGCCCCGGGCACGTCGAGCACTTTGCCGGTCAGGAACATGACCTTGGCTACCTTCGGCTTGCCCTTGTGCGGCGTGAACTTGACGACGCCGAACTCCTTCTCGACGAAGACATCGCCCAGTTCCACAGTCCGCGCGAAGAAAGATTTCAGGCCGAAAAAATGGTCCTGCTTCCAGTCCTCGACGAGGGGATGATCGTGGCACTGGGCACAGCTGATGTTGACGCCAAAGAAGACGGAGCTGACGTCGGTGGTCAGTCGATCCAGTTCCTTGAGCCTCGGACGAAGAAACTCACCGGCGCCTTTGAGCTTGGGATCGGTGTCGTCGGGGAGCATGATCTCGCGGAAGATACGGTCCCACGAGCGGTTCTCGGCGAAGGCGGTCTTGAGGTAGCCACGCATGCCCCCCTTGCCTTGCGAGACTTTCTCCCCCCCCGAGCCTTGCAGCATGGTCTCGATCTCGACCGCTTGATGCCGCACAAACGCCGGCGAAGCGAGAAGGCGCTCGATGGTCTTCGCCTTCTTGTCGGACGCGGGATTCGCAAGGTAATCGGCGACTTCGTCGGGAGTCGGCAGCCGGCCGTTGAGATCGAGAGTCAGGCGGCGCAGAATCGTGGCGGCGTCGGCTTGCGGGACGGCTTGCAGCTTGGCTTCCGCGAGACCGACGGCGATATAGCGATCGACGACTTGCTCGATGGAACGATCGGCGGGCAGGAGTTTCGGCGCGGCGTCCTGGGCGCGCGCTATCGATGCGGCGCACC
>JBGSYU010000596.1:0-3956 GCA_041750715.1 Lacipirellula sp. | reverse complement strand
CCCTCGTCGTGAAGGTGGAGACCGAGGCCCCCGCGGCGAAGGCGGCGGCGATCGCGGCCCGCGTCGCGAGCGCTCGGACAACGACGGCCCAGCCCCCGATTTCGCCCCGGCGTTCCTGAACCCCGATAAGGAATAACTTTTTCCCAGTTCGGGGCAGCAGCCGTCCAAAAGCAAAAAGGCCTCGCGGAAACGCGGGGCCTTTTTGTCTCGACGATCATTCCGTTCTATCAGCGTCGCCCGACAATGTAACATTGAAGGATCTAGTATTGGTGCGAGAACTCATCCTTCAAGGTCTTACCCAGCGAACACACGCCGAAGCGCTCGGCGAGATGCTTGCCCTCGACGTCGTTGAGCGGATAATCCTGAGCGTAGCCTTTGTCTCCGACAGCGGCGTGGAACTGATCGAGAAGCTATTGAAGCCGCTCGCGGCCAAGACGACGGTGTTCGCTGGCATCAGAAACGACATTACCTCAGCTCAAGCCCTCCGCCGCCTACTGGGTCTCGGCGTAACTCTGTACGCAGTCGATACCGGCTCCCGGCACGTCATCTTCCATCCAAAGCTGTACTTAGTCCGTGGCAAAAAGGCGGCTCGGCTTTCCATCGGCAGCGCCAACCTCACGCTTGGCGGAATGAACAACAACGTCGAGGCGGGGGTTCTGCTGAGTCTTGATCCGGCAAATGCCGACGACGAAGCTTTCTTGAAGGAAATGGAGAAAGTGTTCGACGGCCTTGAGGCTGCTCATCCCAAGAACGTGCTGCCGATCCGCGACAAGAAGCTCATCGACGAGCTACTCGCCAGCGGACGGGTCGTCGACGAGATGGCGCTCCCAGCCTCGAGGCCGAGCACCACCGCCAAGACCGGCAGTAGCGACCCTACGCCCCGGATGAGGATGAAAGTCCCACCGCTGTGGCGAACCCCACGGACAGCAAAGAAGCCGAAGCTCGCGCAGCCCGTGGCGGCAAATGCGTCCGTGGCGGCGACTCCAACGGTGGGCGTCGATTACGAGCTAATGTGGGTGAGTAAGGAGTTGGAGCGCCGTGACTTGAACATCCCCCGCGCGGGACGCAATACCAACCCGACGGGCTCGATCAATCTCGACAAGGGGTTAATGGAGGCGAGCGTTGACCACCGCCACTACTTTCGCGACGTGGTCTTCGCGGGCCTGACGTGGCCGGCAAAGTCGGGTCAGGTCGACACATCAACAGCTTCGTTCGCAGTGACGATCAAAGGCGTCGATCAAGGAACCTACGACCTGACGGTACGACACACGACGAGCACAACCTCGGCCACCTACCTTCAGAATAACGCGATGACGCGCCTGTCTTGGGGAGAGGCGAAGGCGCTAGTGCAGAACCGAAGCCTCCTCGGACGCTACCTCGCGCTTTACCGCGACCGCGCCGACGCCACCCGCTTCATGCTGGAGTTCGACTAGGCGTCGACCTGCTCCTCGGTCGAGGTGCGATGGCGCCGGTCGCGTAACTTTCGCCAACCCTCCAGCGCGCTCGCCTGCTTTGCCTTCGATATGCCGAGCGCGCCGAGGACCGTCTTACCCTGCCGCTCAAGCGTCTCGTGCGTAGGCCGGGTACGAATGGAGGCGTCCAGTGCTTCAAGGTCGATGTCCGCGTTGGTTGGTAGTGGGATCAAGAGTCGCTCAATCTCTGACGGGATGAGCTCCAGCACGCCCCCCCCGTAGTGGCGCCCCTCCAACTCCGCGCTGAGCGCGGTCATCGGGTTCAGGAAGCAGCCGACCAGCCTCTCGCCCGCGATGTCGCGAGTACGGATGCGGTAGGCTGTGTCGGTCGTGTAGGCGCCCACCCTGTTTAGGATCAGGCGCGGAGTGTCGTGCGACCGCTTTAACATGCCGACCTCGGTCGCATAGACATACGGCACCTTGAACCATGGTGCGCGGATGCGGCACTTGTAGCGTGTGTGAAGCATCTCCCGTTCGCCGCTCTCAATGTACCGTCGCGGTCCGCTGCGCATGCTCGCGGGCGCATCGTCGAACCACAGAAAGTTGGTCGGGCTACCCTTCTCAGCGTTAGCGGCATGTTGCCGCTCGTCGTAGATTACACCCGGGCAGTGCTCGCTTCGCCCAAACATTGGGTGCGCATATTTACTGAGCCCATAGGTGTCGACGGTCTCGTCTGACACGAGGAAGAATTTGTTGGCGCCGGTGACGATGCCGACGTCGACGCGGGCAATGTCCTCAAAGCGATGCACGTCCGGGTGCGCCTCCAGCTCGTCGAATAGCTGCCGCGTCTCAAGATCGAGCAGCGCTCGAGTCCATTTTCCCGCGACTGTCCTGCCGTTGATTGACTGTGGCGCCGCGAAAAGCTCCGTGGGGGATCGGCGGAGGAACTCGCGACCGCGGACGGGAACCATCCCCAGCCCCTCGGCCTTCTGCCTCGGTCCGCTTCGCTTCTCCGCCATCAGGATCACAGCGCCCTGCAATGTCCCGTCGAACCAGAGCTCTTCCGGGTCGATAATCACGAGGCGCCGACACTCCTTGCCGAGGTAGCTCCGCAATGATTGGGCGTGCGTGACGTGGATAATCTCGGCAGGGACGACCATAGCGAGCCGTCCGCCTGGGCGCAGCAAGGACATCGACGCGAGGATGAACGGGACCCACGCGTTGGTGTGCTTCGTGAACTTTAGGTCGAGCTCGTCGAAGATGCGCGCCGCACGAGTCTGGAACGTGGGCGGGAGAAACTGATAGCGGACGAAGGGCGGGTTGCCGACGACGGCGTCGAACCGCTCGCCGCCTTCTCCCATGTTGTCGATAGCCCAAGCGAGGAAGTCCTCCGCTCGGACGTCGACATTCGGGAGGCCTAGATTCTTTGACCTCTTCGTTGCTTTGCGGGCCTCGACCTGATCGAGCTCGAATCCAACAACCTCCACGTCTCCGAATCCGCCGACGTCCGCCATCGCTTGGAGGAAGGCGCCGTCGCCGCAGCTGGGTTCAAGGGTGCGCTTGGGTTTCTGTTCTCCAATCCATCGAGCGATGAAAGTCGCAAGGTCTAACGGTGTATAATAGCCACCCCGAAGCTTCTGCGCCGTTTGATCCCCAATGAATTTCACGATCTGTTCTCTCCATTGAAGCTAACATTGAGCTCTAAGGCTGATGAGTCAGTCATGCAATCGAGAACCGGTTCGCAATATGTTCTGTTAAATCCATTCTGGACGCAAACCGTTTCCGCCCAACGCCACCTTGACCCCACCTCAATTTTCCCCGAAACACCCCCACGATGACCACGCTCCTCCCCTCGACCCACACCTCCACCTGGTGGCGCTCGACCGCTTTTCTGGCGGCGCGATGGCGTGGGGTTTGATGTCTTAGGACAATAGCCAACGACCTTCGAAGCCCGCCCACCTGGCGGGTTTTTTATTGCCCGCGATTCATTCAAGGACATTTTCATATGCTGACCAACAATGTCGCCGAGCGCGACCTCACCACCCCCGCCCCCGCCGCCTTGGCGGACCATGGCCCCTTCAACCCCTTGCCCAAACTCCTGTCGGGCGAGGATCTCACAATCGACGACAGCGAGCACCTCTTCGAGCGGCTCGTGCTCGGCAAATTGGAGCCGGGCGAAATCGGCGGCATGCTGATCGCCCTGCGGATGAAGGGCGAGACCGCCGAGGAGATGATCGGCGCCGCCCACGCGCTGTCCGCCGCCGCCACCCCGTTCGATCGCCCCGACACTCTCTACGCCGACTGCTGCGGCACCGGAGGCGATGGCTCGGGGCTGATCAACGTCTCGACCGCGACCGGCTTCGTCGCCGCCGCCGCTGGGCTGCCGATCGCCAAGCATGGCAACCGCTCGGTCAGCTCCAAATGCGGCTCGGCCGACGTGCTCGAAGCGGTCGGGGCGAAGATCGACGTCTCGCCCGCGGCATCACGGGCGATGCTCGACGAACTCGGCTTCTGCTTCCTGTTCGCCCCCGCCTACCACCCGGG
>JBGSYU010000595.1:0-2697 GCA_041750715.1 Lacipirellula sp. | reverse complement strand
CTGTGGATGGGCGAGTTCGGCCGCACGCCGCGGAACAACGAGACGGCGGGCCGCGACCACTGGGCCCGCAGTTGGAGCGTGGTCCTGGGCGGCGGCGGCATCCCCGGCGGCCAGGACGTCGGCGCCACCAACGAAGACGGCACGCAGGTGACGACCGAACCCTACAGCAGCGAAGACCTGATGGCGACCGTGTGCCAGCGGATGGGCATCTCGCTGGAGACGGTGTTCACCGCGAGCAACGGGCGGCCGATGAAAATCGCCAACGGCGGGAAGATCATTCCGGAGTTGATCGCGTGAGCGTGCATTTAGCCCCCGGTCAGTGACCGGGGGCTAAATGTTTGTCGCGGTTAACAACCCAGCACCGCGTCATACACTTCCGCCACGCGACCGGCCATGATTTCGGCGGAGAAGTGCTCGGCGTGGCGCGCTTGTGCGGCGCGGCTCATCGCGGGGTAATTGACCCTGCCGCGGATTAGCTCTTCGATCGCCGCGGCGAGTGACGCCGATTGGCCCAGTTCGACGAGCAACCCGTCTTCGCGGTCGCGGATCGCCTCGGGCACGCCTTCCACGTCGCTCGCAATCACCGGCACGCCGGCGGCCATCGCTTCGAGCACGACCATCGGCAGGCCTTCGCCAAAGAGGCTCGGCAGCACGAGGGCGTCGATCTTGTTCAGCTCGGCGGTCACGTCCGTGACGAACCCCGTCCAGTCGATCGCGTGGGCCAAGTCGAGTCGTCCAACGAGCCCCAGCACCTCTGCCTCGTAGTCGCGAGTTTCAAACGGCCCGATCGCCCGCAGGCGAACGTCGTGCCCCCGCTGGCGGACCTCGGCGAGCGCTTCCAGCAGCACTTCGATCCCCTTGCGAGGTCGAAACAGCGCCGTCATCCCTAGCGTCCAAGTCGCCGGCGCCTTCGCCCGCGGCGGCACGGCGATTCGTGGAACGCCATTGGGAACGCAAACGACGTGACTCGCGAGAAACCCTTGCTCGATCATATACCGGCGAACGCTCGGCGAGACGGCGATCAATCGTGCGGCGCGGTGCGCCGTGCGACGTTCGAGCCACACGTTCGCCCTATTCCGCAGCCAGTGGGTCGAGTCGCGGCCCGCGGGGCTGTGGACGTGGTAGATGAGCGGCACGCCGGCGATGCGCGCCGCCTGACCGCCGACCATCAGCGAGCGCGGCGTATGGGCGTGGATGACGGCGTATCGCTCGTCGCGCACGAGTTGGGCGAGCTTGCGGCCGCAGTTCAGGTCGAAGCGGCCGCGCATCGGCAGTTCGTAGAGCCGGGCGTTTTGGTGGTTGCGCGCCTTCGGAAAGCGTCCCGGTTTGACGCAAGCGAAGCACACCTCGTAACCGCACGCCGGCAGGTAGCCCGCGAGCAGGTCTTGCACCCGCTCGGCGCCGCTGAAGTGCTCGCCGTTGATGACGTGCAGGATGCGAACCTGCTGCGCGGGGCGATTCGTTGCTCCGCCGTCTTCGCCGGATGAACTGTGGACCGGCGCCGTTGGTTCGGGCGCTAAGCGGCAAGCCGCGGGGGCGAGGTCGTTCATTGGCGAATCGAGGCCGGGGGGCGCGGGCATATTCCCAAGCCTACGTCACGCCCGGCGTCGCGCAACCGCGGCCGATCGTGACGATTCCGCCGGCGCACCTAATTGTCATTCTGAGTGAAGCGAAGAATCTAGAATCACGCCAGATCCTTCGCTCCGCTCAGGATGACACGCCGCAAGGCGGTTAGCGCTGCACCGCCGCTTTCGGCTTAGCGGCCTGCGGCGCGGGGCCGCCCTCGTCGGCCTTCACCTTGGTCCACCCCAGCGGCGTGCGCGGGGCACTAAACAACCCGGTGAACCAGGCTCCCAGATTTTTCTCGTTCACTTTCGCGCCCGTGAACATGTACACATGGCGTTGCTGCCCGCCGGGCAAATGCACCTGGATCGCTTTAGGCTGCATGGTCTTGCGATCGAGCATCACGTCGACGTAGTCGTAGTTCGCGGCGTCGGCTTGCCAGCGCGGGTAGGCTTGCAGCCAAATTTGGGCCGGGTCCGACTCCTTAGAGTTGATCCAATATCGGGCCATCAACTTGTTGGCGTCGGCGCCGAACAGGAACGGCAATGGGCCGTCGACGATGCTTTGGCCGCGCATCTCCTCGGGAATGGTCGTGACGACGAGTTGCTTGTCGCGATGGTTATATTCGAACACGGCCTTGCCGTCGCAGACCCAGTGCTCGCCGATCTCGTCGGGCTGCTCGGCCCAGTCGCCGGGGGCGCCGGTCGCGGTGTTCTGCGGATCCTTTTTCGTCCAACGGCTGATCTTGTCGATCTTGAAGCTGCCTTTGTCGGGCTTCGAGAAGGACAGCGTGCCGGTCGCTTTGATCAGAGCGGTGCTGTCGCCGGGTCCGAACACGGCGTCGTACTCCCAGCGCTCGAACTCCGAATTGAACGTGGTGACCTTGGCGCTTTCCGTTTGCCACATCTGCAACGTCTGCAGCACGAATTGCTGCTGGACGGCGTTCAGTTGAAACGGCGGGCCGACGGGTTGCACGGGGGCGCCCGATTGTCCGGGGCCTTGGGGCGCCGCCGGACCCGTCTTGTTCGGGTTGGCGACGGGCGGCAGTTGCACGTCGATGGCGGCGATCTGCTGCGAGTTCGACGGATCGACTGCCGCGGGTTGTTGGGCCGCTAAGCGGCAAGCCGCGACGGC
>JBGSYU010000594.1:0-12960 GCA_041750715.1 Lacipirellula sp. | reverse complement strand
ATCGTGCCGTTGCTCATCGTGGTCAGCACGCCCAGCCGGGCATAGCCGGCGCTATTAAGCGTCACGGCGTTCGCGCCGACATTGAGCGCGCCCTGATGATGGAAACCAAAGAAGCTGGTCGCAACGCCAAGCGAAATATTGTTGGCGTTGATGTTGATCGTGCTAGGGTTGCCGGTGACGAAGGGCGTGTCGATCGATGCACCGGCCTGGTTAATCGCCAGCGTGCCGGACAGAAAGCTGAACTCGCCGTCGTTCACGAGCGAGCCGACCGAGAGCGTCCCGCCGTCGAGCGTGAGCGACGAGAGTACGGTCGCGGTTCCTTCCACGGTCAGCCCCTTGCCGGCGGTAATCGTGGCTCTGTCGCCAAACAGGTCGGCGATCGCCGCGTCGGTCCCAACTGTGCGGTCGCCGGCGAGCTGAATCGTGCCGGAATTGAAATTGAACGTGCTATTGAGCGTGCCGGCGGACCCTCGAAAATATTCGTTGAAGCGAAGCGTGCCGCCCGAGAGATTAACAATGCCTTCAGCATTAATGGCAAGCTGGCCCGCGACATGGACGAGCGCCTGATCTTCGATGTTGAGCGTGCCATCGCCACCGTTGCCGACGTAGAGAATGCCAGTCACGTTCCAAGTGGAACCGGCGCCGCGCACTGTGACACTTCCAGTTGATCCGGACGAGGCGATAAGACCGTTGCCGATCGTGGTCAGCGTTCCCCCGTCTGTGACGAGCAGCGCCCCCGGAGACGAACCAGATCCGTTAACCCTAACTTGCTGTGTTACGAGCGTGCCCGCGCCAGTTTTGGTCATCGACGCCGCGGACAGAACGAGACTGTTTGGGTAGGTCAGCGTCTTCGTCGCGTCGACCTCGATCGTGCCGCCACCGCTGTTAAACGTGATGTCCCGGGTAGCAGCCAGAGTGAAGCTCTGGGTAGCTCGCAGCGTGCCGCCAAAGAACTGGAGTAGATCAGGTGTAAACAAACCAGGCGCCGTCCCCAGATTGGCATCCGCGCTGATGGCGAGCGTTCCGCCGAAAAGAGTGGTGGCGCCGGTGTAGGAATTCGTTGCTGACAGCGTCGTCGTCCCTGGTCCCACCTTGGATACGATGCCGAGGCCGGTAACCGGCGTCGCAAACGTGAGATTGCCAGCGTGATCGAATATTAGGTAACCGCCTCCGGCGCCGAACTGCACGGCGGAGGCTTGCAGCACGCCCGCAGCGCCGCCAAGGCCGATATGCAAAACCCCATTGCCGCCGATCTGCAATGGCAGCGTTCCATTGCCAACGGCCAGCGTGCCGCCGTCGGTTAAAGTTAGCGCCCCGCTGGCGGCTAGTCCAACTATGAAGTTAGCCGTGGCGTTGACTCTGGACCCTGCGCCGGTGATCGTGAAATTGGAAGTGCCGCTGGTGAACCCGACGACCGTCGTGGGGACAGTGACAATACCGCCCTGCTGGACGATCACCGAGGCCGTACTCGTGCCCCCCTCGGCGAGGTGAAAGTTTTCGGTGACCGTGAGTCCGCCGCCGTTCACTTCGAGATGCCCGCCCCCGGCGTTCACGCCGACTCGCATCCGCCGCACGCTCGCGCCGGCCGCCGAAAGTTGGGCAGTGCCGCCGTTCTTAATATGGGCATCGAAGGTAGTCCCGCTCGCGGAATTTGGCACGCCGAGCGTCCAGTTCCCCGCCGTGCTCCAATTGCTGACGCCGGTGTTCCAAATGGTCTGCGCATCGGCGCTGTTGGTCGGGATACTAAAGACGAGCAGGAGTGCTGCGACCAGTAGTCCTCGTAGGGCGTGGTGCATGACGGAGCGGAGTTTAGTCGTTTTCAAAGTACGAAGCCTGTTATTGGAGGATTAGAAGCGGCGCCCGGCCAGAATGGCCGGGAAATCGTCGGCCCATTCTGGGCCCAAGTAATGCGGCGAGCGGCGTCAGCGCCCCCAACCAAAGCGCTGTTGGTTCCGGAACGGCGGAGGCGCCAGCCGTGGGCGGCGGGCTACCCACCTGCCGCTGCCAGACGAGAAAGTCGCGGCCGTCTACGTCACCGTCGGCGTCGGCGTCGCCTTGCATGTGCGTCGTGCCTGTGCCGAAGCCCGTTCGCCATCGCGTCAAGTCAGCACCGTTAACAATGTTGTTCTCGTCGAAGTCCCCATTCGGGAAAGGGACATCAGTCGCATCGACGGCGAACTCCTGCAGCACGAGATTGCCGTTTTCCGCTCGACCAGGACCGTCGGCGGGAAGGCGGGAGTCCTCTAGCGCCTCCAGGCGAATGCCCGTGATGCTCGTCGCTTCCGTCGCGGCCGTAACGGTGTAGACGGTGGTCGCGGGGCTGGCGCCGCTGGCGAGAATCGAGCCATCGGGCTGAATCGTAAGCGTAGCGCCATTAGTGGCCACAGCGGTGCTGGCGCCGAGCACGTTCCAATTCGCCGTCACGTCCCCGCCTTGGCTCAATCCATCGGCAAAGCTGCTACGGTCATCCTCGGTGATGGAGAGGCGGAAGCGGCCAATCGTAAGCGAACTGCCGTAATTCTGAATTAGGGTAAACGTTAGCATGGCGCCGCCCGGACCACCGACGTCGGCCTGCGTCTCGTAAACGGCAGTCTCGGGGTCGATGGTCCCGATATTGTCTTGAACGGCCCAGCCGTTGATCACGCCGACTCCGCCGAGATTGCCGTCAATGGTTTGACTGATAGAGAAACCGCCTTGCGTCACCGTCGCCGTGGCATTCTGGAGGACGACAGGAACGCCCACCGCCGCGGGCGCCGCGACGGCCAGGAGGAGGGGGACGGAAAAGATTCGCATACCGGCCCGTGACAGGGCCGAGGTTCGTTGGGCTTTCATGTAGTCCTTTCGGGTTTGGTTAGGATTGGCGCGCTAGCCGGCGCTGCGCCCTATCGGCAGCGCCGTCAATTCATTGACTCACTGACGATAACGGAGCGCACCGCTCACCCCAGTTGATTCATCTCTCGAACGAGCAAAGTCCTGCCGCTTTCCGCCGTAGGGGTGCGAATCAAAGATCCGCTCGCGCGACGTCACGAGTGACGTCCACGCGGCGGATCACGATGTATGCTAACGATCCTAACGCCGTCGATCGGAGGCTCTGCGTCGCCGAACCGCCGCAGTGAAAAGCAGCGCCCCGCCCATCGCGAGCGTCGAAGGCTCGGGGACTACCCCCGGCGCCAGCGCCGTCGCAAGGGAGGTCGCTGCGCCGCTGATCGCCACTTCCACGATTTGGTAACGCGTGGCATTGGTTCTGACTATCAGGAATTCGCTGGCCTCACCCTGTCCCACGTTCGCGGGATCTCCAATGAACGCCAGTGGCGGTTGCGTGGGAAAAGTAAAGCCAATGCTCCCTGGCGTCTCCACGTCTCGATCGGCTGTGGCAACGGCCTGCCCAGTCGTCGGATAATCGCTTTCGTTGAAGTCAGAGCTCCCCGCGACGAGGTTCCCTAACGTGTCTGTCTGCGCTACGGAGATGTCGAGTCCCGGATCGAATCCGCCGGTCGTCTTGAAGCGAAAGAATTCCTTCGTGTCCTCGGACGGCGGCGGAGACGTATTGGCCAACTGATAGTAAAAATCCAACAGCCCGCCGCCGCGGTCGACGACCAGCGAGTGCAACGTACCCGTGGCGAACGGCGTCGGCGCGGCATTGTCGACGAACGGGATCTCCAACGTCGCGAGGACGGTTCCCGCGGGACTGCTGGTGAACGGGTCCAGAGCGACTCCCGGAGTCCCCGGCGTGGGACTTGGCAACGGAACAAAATCGGCGTGGACGAGCCCCGGTGAAGCAATCGCCAATGCCAGAGCGCCGCCAACCGCCAATACTGTCAGTATATGTCTCATAGATCTTCTCCTCGAAAGAGTGACATGCTGTGTAGAGATGCGCAGGCAGCGCGGTGGAGACCAAAAACGGTCACACCGTGAGCCGCGTGAAGACTACGGCCTTCCGGCAAGTGTGAGTCCCTCGCGCACCAAACTAGAAACGCCGCGGACAAAGGCGACGGGACGAGGACGGGCCTTCTCCCCGCCGCAGTGGTGCGCGTTTAAAGCAGTTGCCAAGGGGCAGGAATTATTTTGATTTATCCGTTTTATCTTGTGCGACGCCATTCCAAGTCCCGTCGTCCGTGTTGGCGTCGCCCAGGTTTGTAATGACTTCACGCAGCGCGGCAACAGCGCTGGCCGCGCCCGTGGAATTGATCCTGAATATGTCACGAGATTCTGAGCCGATGTAGAGAATGTCGCCCTGCGCCAATGGCGCGGCCATGCCTAGCGCTACGGCCATGCCCAGTAGGATTGACGCGCCCCGCGCCGTTGACGCTAACTCGGTTTGAACTAAGGCCGTCCGGATTCGGTGGTATGCCTTCATGACTTGGTTCCAGTCGCATTAGAGTACCTGACTGTCGTTGGAGGCGTATGCTCGCCACGGCCTTTGCCGGAAGCGGCGTCGCAGATCCTCGCTATCAACAATGCGACGCCCGGACAGATAACCCCTCAATCAATCTGGGGTTCGCAATTTGCTCGGCGTGAAGCAGGTTTAAGAGGCGAATTCCATGTGAATGGCGTCGCGGGCCCTGGGGTCCGGCCAGCCGAGAGAGAGATCGGGGCTCGCCTGAATTGTCGAGAAGGGGTCGTCCCGGAAGAGGCGCCAAGGCTTTTGCTAACACGAACCGCAAGGCATTCCAATCATCGATCGGGCGTCGGCAGGTCGTTCATGTTGAAGACTTCGTGCTTCAATGGCACAAAACTAAACTATGGTCGCTGCTCGTCGACGCCGAGGAGCCCCGCAGTCTCGGCGCGAAATCCGCGAAGATCGTTGTTGTTGGGCTGATTCGCGGCGGCCCATTCAACGGCCTTGGCGTACCATGCGCGGGCCTCGGCCGTATCACCGAGTTGCCAATGGGCCATCGCCAGGAAGAACCAATCGAACGCGTCGCCTCCATTACGCCGCTTGATCGACCCTTCAAGCGCTTCGATTGAGGATTGCCACTCGTCGACGCGATAGTAGGCGATGCCCAGAGTATTCAAGGCGTTCCAGTCGTCGGGAGAAATCTGCATAGCCATCTCGGCAGCTTGGACGGCCCTCTCGGCGTCGGAGCGATCGGAGGTAGGCGTCTTGACCAGGTCCCAGGCAAATGCGTTGAGCGCGGTGACATCCGTACCGCTTGCCGCGACCGATGTGAAGTATTCTCGAACCTGCTGCACCGCATCGGCCTCGCTCGAGCCGGAAGTATTTCTGCGGACCGGTAAGGCCTGGAGCATCAACATTTTCAGCGCGTCGTCCCAATGAACGCCGAGCCGCTCGGCTTCTTGGAAATCGGACATCGCCGATTCCCAGTGGCCTAAGCCGGTGTGAGCGATTGCTCTGCGGACGACGACATAGGGGTCGTTGATTGCACCCTGGACGGTTGGACTGGCTTGCGCCGGGGGGGCCAACATTCCCTCGGCGGCGGCATCGCCCCGCCAGATTTGCACGGTGCCGTCGCGCTGACTCGAAATGAGCGTGCGACCGTCGGGCGTGATCGCCAGGTCCTCCACATGCGCCGGCGCCGTCGCGGATGCATCGGGGCGCAAGCTCAACGTGATTTGCTCTTGCTTAGAACGCAAATCCCACAGCCGGATTGTGCCCAGGCTTCCGACGGCCAGCGTCCGCGCGTCCGGGAAGAACGCCAACGCCGAAATGGCCGCTTCATGGCCCCCGAACGAGGCGATCACTTCCGCGCGTTCCGTATCGAACACGGACACGACTCCCTGGTCGTTTCCCGAAGCGAGGAGTTTACTGTCCCACGAGAAGGCCACTTGGTTCGCCCACGATGCGGACGGTATCGGCAACGTCACGATTTGATCTGTTTCGAGGTTGTAGAGAATCACCACCCCGAATTGACAGGCGGCGGCGAGCCAGCAACTATCCGGCGAGAATGTCATGCTTTTGACGCCGAGCGACCTTGAGTTGGCGACCTTTGGATCTCTGATACGAACCCTTAACGGCTCGGGAACATTCGCCGTTTGTTCCGGCAAGTCCCAAATCAGCATTGAGCCGTTGTCGTGTAAGCGAGCGACCAAGCGTTTGCCGTCGGGGGAAATACGTACTTCCTCAGGCCGCTCGTTGCCCGGCATGGCAATAACATGGCGAAGCGCACCGGAAGCTCTGTCCCAGATCTTGACGGCCGTCTCGCCTTCCGTCGTGGTTGCGTCGACTCCGACCAGCAGCCGACTATCGGCCGAAATGGAACGCACGTCCGTTGCGGGTAATACGTCTGCGACGAGCTTTCCCGACGCCACATTCCAAGTTCTGGTGGGGAAGTCACCGCAAACGATCAGTTCGCGGCCGCCTGGCATCACGACCATGTCGCTGGCCAGTTTCTCTAGACGGATCATGCTGGCGTCCGCCGGCGGACTGAGGCTCCAGACTTTTGCGACGCCGTCGTTGCTAAGCGACGCCCAAAGCGGATTGCTTTTCGGCCCACATGCAACGACGACAACCAAGTCCGGATGCGGCGCCCGCATCACCTCCTGCCGCGCGGCAATATTCCAAACAATCGCCAGACGGTCCTCAATGCCGGCAGAAATCAATGACGTCCCATCCGGAGTGAATTTCACATCGTTGATGGTCTTCGCGTGGGCTGCAAACTTCCAGACTGCCTTTCGTTCGGCGAGATCCCACAGCGTTATGCCCTGGTCCCAGGCGCCGACCAAGAAGCGGCCGTCCGGCGAAATATCCGTTGCACGAAAGTGTTTAAGTTCGTCTGCCGTCTCAGGCGGGCTTCGGGTCAGATCATGAACCCGAGTCAACGCGTCGTCGGTTCCCCAAGCCGCAGCGGAATAAAGTGTGGCGCCGTCGGGCGAGTAAAAGACATTGAGTGCGGGGCCGCCGTGCGGCTTGAGCGTCGCAGTCGTATTGAGAGTAGCCGCATCCATTATTTGGACGTTGCCGTTCTCAAACCCAGCAGCCAATTGCTTCCCATCGGGTGAAAAGCGAATGGAGCGAACAAAGCCAAATTCAGTTGAAGTCCGAGCAATCTCGGTCTGATCCGACAAATTCCACAAACAAATGCCTCCGTCCCACAGGCCGCTCGCCAGCACGGTTCCATCGGGTGAAAACGCTAAGGCCGTCGGTCCCGAAGATTCGGTGGACAGAGAATATTTCAATTGACCTGTGGACGTATCCCACAGTTTGACGATGACGCGCCCCTGCACTGGATCGCCGCCAACGGCGATCGTATTTCCGTCCGGCGAGATGGCGAGCCCCCAATGGTCACGCCCGTCGGGAATGCAAATCGTCGCTCGCAGCCCACGGTGAATTTGGCCCCACAAGTAATACCATTCGAATCCACGCAGGTCGGCTTCACCGGCGTGGGGTCGCTGTTTTTCAAGAGTGTCAAGCACCGGGGCCAGGTCGCCGGTAAGCAGCGATCGCTGCGCAAGATTCATCTGTGCTGCGTAAAACCGCCGCCGCTGGAGCAGTTCTTTTTCCTCAGCGAGCTTCAACGCCGCATCTTTCTCATCGAGTGCTCGCCCCTTGTCGACGAGCGCCATCTCGGCGCTATTCTGCGCCGCGGTTGCCTTAGTGGCCTCGGTGCGGGCGATAGCCGCTTGGCGGCGGGCCTGGACGAATCCGATCGATGCAAAGGCCAGCCCCGCCGCGAGCGCCGCGATAATCGCCGAGCCGGCCAAAACTCCCGCTTTGTTGCGGCGGATAAACTTTTGCAGCCGATACGCCTGACTCGTCGGCCGAGCTTCGACCGGCTCGTTGGCCAAATGGTGCTGCAGATCGGCCGCGAGTGCACTTGCCGTCTCGTAGCGGCGGTTGCGATCTTTTTCCAGGCACTTCATTACGATCCAGTCCAACTCGCCGCGCACCAACTTCTTGAGCTTTGTCGGCTCGATATGACGTTGGGCAGAGATCGAAGGCAGCATTTTGCTAGTGCTGAGCCGTAAGCTTGGCCGCGGCGGCTCCTCCTCGCAAATGAGCCGCCGCACTTCGTCGAACGCGGCGGTGCGCAGTCGCTCCTTCTCGAGCGGAGTACTCCCGGCCAGCACCTCGTATAACAAAACGCCCAGAGAATAGATATCTGACCGGGTGTCAACGTCGAGCTGATTGAAGCGGGCCTGCTCGGGACTCATGTATTCGAGCGTTCCGATGAGCTGGCCGTACTCGGTGAACATCGTTCTTTCGGTGAGCCGCTGGGCGGTCGCCTTCGCGACGCCAAAGTCGATGATCTTCGGCACGGGCCGGCCGTCGTATTCCGCCACCAACACGTTCGAGGGTTTTATATCGCGGTGAATAATGCCCTTTTGATGGGCGTGTTGCACAGCATGGCACACGGCAGCCACGAGCTCCAACCGCTGCCGGACCGAGAGCTGCTGCCCGTCGCAATAGTTAGTGATCGGAACCCCCTTTACCAGCTCCATCACGAAGTACGGCCGACCCGCACTGGTCGTCCCCGCGTCGATCACGCGCGCAATATTCGGGTGGTCCATCAGCGCCAGGGCCTGCCGCTCGGCCTCGAACCGAGCGATCACCTGGCGGGTGTCCATTCCCGGCTTGATGATCTTGAGGGCAACCTTTCTCCGGATCGGCTCCAACTGGTCCGCCATGAAGACGACGCCCATGCCTCCTTCGCCGATTTGCTGGAGCAGCTTGTACGGCCCGATGACAGTGCCGGGCCGTTCGCTGAGGGACGGCTCGTGGTAGACCGTCGCGTCGCCGGCAAACGGCGCCTGCTCCAGAAAACCGTCGACGCGGGGATGGATGGCCAACATCCGGTCGACGTCGGCGCGCAGCTCGACATTTCCCGCGCACGCCTCGTCGAGAAAGGCCAATCGCTCGGCCACAGACTTCTTCTCCAGCGCGGCGAAGAAGATGGATTCCAGAGGCAAGGAGTTACTCATGGCAGGGGCCCTCATGATTCAATGCGACGTTCGGGCCTGCGAACCCCTCACAAAAAAGCAGAAATGCCTATATCGCGTCCGAACGATGATCCGACATTTGGGCGAGCAACCACGTGCGCGCAAACGTCCAATAGCGCTCGGCCGTTGCGAGAGATATTCCTAGCGCAGCGGCCGCCTCCGGCATTGTAAGGCCCGCAAAGTAGCGCAACTTCACCAGCTCCGCTCTGGCCGGTTGGAAGGCTGCCAGCTTGGTGAGCGCCTCATCCAGGGCGAGCAAATCGAACGACGCCTCAGGCGAAACGGCGCAGGCGGAATCAAGCTCGACTCGCTGCCGCTCCCCACCGTGTTTGACCCGGCCCTTACGCCGGGCCTGCTCGACAAGAATCCGGCGCATGGCCTCAGCCGCGGCGGCGAAAAAATGGCCTCGGCTATCCCAACGCGGTGAATCCCCCTCACTTGCCCCGACAAGACGGAGATAGGCCTCATGCACCAGGGCTGTTGGCTGCAGAGTCTGGCCTGGATTCTCTTGAGCAAGCTTCGCTGCTGCGAGTTTACGAAGCTCCCCATAGACCAGCGGCAAAAGCTGATCGGCGGCGCTCGGGTCGCCCAGTTCGATTTGAGAAAGGATCTGCGTGACGTCCGTCATGACGCCGATTATACCGCCCCGCAATCTCGGCTGGCAGAATCCATAGGATAGTCAATCGGACAAGTGCCAAAACCGTTGGTTTGTCGGCGCTCTTCGGGGAAGTCTTTTCGCCGAAAGATCTTCAAGCAGCGGCGTTTCTAAACTCATGTCGCCCATCAAAACGCCGAGTAGTCGTCAAAAATTAGCTTCTCGGCGCAGCGGGTATCGGTCGCCCAGCTGCCTCGATGAGCAGCGGCGAGCGTCGTAGCGGGCTTCCCCCTCAAGCGTCACGAAAGGTGCGTCGTGTCCGAGGGCGGCTATCGGCGCCAAGCCACTTGTTCGGCTCCGTCAAGTCGTTT
The DNA here is from genome assembly GCA_041750715.1 of Lacipirellula sp. Lineage (GTDB taxonomy): Bacteria > Planctomycetota > Planctomycetia > Pirellulales > Lacipirellulaceae > Lacipirellula. The sequence continues at coordinate 3,096 of JBGSYU010000594.1, read as the reverse complement.
TCGTCCCGCCAACACGGTTTACTCCAGTCACCGCGCTGCCGACGAAGGCGGCGGCCCCCCGGCGAATCGCATCGGGCCGTAGACGGCTACCGCATTTGGGGAAGGCATTGCCCCAACCAGTCTGCGCTAGGGGACGCGGTCGAGCGTCCAGGCCACGACGTCGAGCCTGCGGCTGAAATAGAGCAACGGCTCTGCAATAGGCAATTCAAAGCCCATGGCGTCGGCAATCGTGTTTGTTTCCAAGACGGCTTCCGCCGCTTCCAGCGGCCATGGAGAGTGGTCAATCTCTCCCCTCCACAGCCCTCCGCGCGGATCGGCGGCGTACAGGCAGCACCTCGCCGTGAGCCAGTCGGCCAGTGGATCCTGGGCGATCGTCGCGCTGGAACCGAGCGAGCGATATCGAGCCTTAAATTCCGCGGGTCTATACAAGCGGTCGACGCGCTGACTGCGATAGTCGATCCAACCATCGGCGGTACGGCGACGCTCGATGCGCGCATCGCAGTACGGCAAGTGAAACCAACGCCTTGCCGTACGAACTGCCAAGCGGCTCGCGGCGTCGAGCGTCAAAAACCACACGCCCGGCTTGCCTCCAGCCGTGACATAGGTGCGCAGGTTCAACTCGGGAAACGCCGATAAGCCTGGGACTGGCGGCGCCCAGCGCGGCCGGATGCCCGACATGCAAAACGGTACGACACCCAGCCAAGCCTGGCCGTCAAACGTGTCGAGCTCCAGCCCGGCGGGTAGCCTATCGCGCAGCATGTCGGGCGGCACGGGCCAATGAGCGAACAGAAGGTCCGTCCACGTCATACGGAGGGACCACGGCCGTCGCGGCGCAGCCCAAGGGCGTGTTGGAAGGGTAGTCGAGCGTGTCATGTTAGTAGGCGTGGCGGGAAAGTTGCAATTCGCGGTCGCTGTATCACCCTATCATGCAGCTGAAACCCGGGACGCGCTTTCTACCTTCAGTTGGTCTTGGGCATTAGCCTGACTGAAGCGCGGCAAGTCTTTGTGGGAAGGAGTTACAGCCCATGCTCGCGCGACGCAGCATACTGTATGGTCTGCGGGCCGCTGTCCGTAGAAAACGTTCCGCCTTCGGGCCGTGGCGTCGGTTGATGTAATATCACCATCGTAACGCTATCCATCTATACCACCGTTTAAACAGCAGGAACTTCCCATGCGCCGCCCCGCCGATCTTACCCGCGACGAGTTGGAACTGGTCGCCGACACGGTTCAGCAAGCCCTCTACCTCCGCTACGACCCGGCCTTGGAATCCTGCTGCTGGGACCCGGACCTCGAGTGGAGCGGGTTTGACGTGTGCGCTCAACTGGCTGACGTGCTCAGCCAGGTACAGCTCATTCCCACGGAAGTTGCTCCCTTTCACCCGCATCCTCCTGATCTACGGAGCGCCATCCCTCATGACCACGCTAATCGAGGAGACGACCAGACCCCTTGAGATCCACGAGCCTGAGCTCCCGGCGGCCAGACTGCGCACGACCATGGCCGCCATGCGGCTCCAGTTCACCTGGTTCGGCACGCGCAAGAGTCTCTCGCCCCAGCAGAAGGATCAAGCCGCCCAGTCGTTCGGCGCAGAGGGCCAGTTCCTCTCCGCCGGTAAAAAGCTCTTCGACACCCGCCACCACCGCTTCAAGGCGGTCACCGCCGTGCGGCATCGAGCGACGGCATATTTTCAGGGGATGTCGCTTCCCTATCCAGAGCCGGCCATTCGGCTGGTGCGGCAGGAGGATGTCGATGAGCTGCAAGCGCGCATGGGCCAGTTCGCCGAGGAACTGGCCGCCGCCGTCGAAGCGCTTGACGCGGAGTTCTACGAACTGCGCTTAGCGGCGCGAGAGCAGCTCGGTCGCCTGTACTGTGAAGCCGACTACCCCGCGTCGCTCGCCGGGCTATTTACGATGGCGTGGGACTTCCCCAGCGTCGAGCCGCCGGAATACCTGCGGCGGCTGTCGCCCCAGCTGTATCGGCAGGAATGCCAGCGGGTTTCGGCCCGTTTCGACGAGGCGGTGCAGCTCGCCGAGCAGATGTTCTTAAGCGAGCTAGGAGAGCTGGTGAGCCACCTGGCCGAACGGCTCAGCGGCGACGCCGACGGCAAGCCCAAGGCGTTTCGCGATTCGTCCGTGGAGAATCTCACGGAATTCTTCCAGCGATTCAGCCGGCTCAACATTCGCAGCAACGACGAGCTGCAAGCGCTGGTCGACGAGGCTCAGGCCGTCGTGAGGGGCGTTGGGCCGCAACAGCTTCGTGACAGCTCCGCGCTGCGGGGCCAAGTCTCCGGCGAGCTGGCCCGCGTCCAAGACGCGCTCGACGCGCTGATGGTCGATCGGCCCCGCCGCAACATCCTGCGGCGGGCCAAGTAGTCCTTTTTGCCCGCAGAGGCCCCCATGGATCTGGTGATTCACCCGGGCGGCGTCGTGCGCTGCGTCTACGACGAAGCGATTGAGCTGGCGTCATTGGGCCGCCTCTCGGTTGAACGGGCCTCGCACGTCGAGCCCGACGCCGATGGGCAGTGGCTTGCCGACATGAGTCCCGTCGCCGGTCCCGTGCTGGGACCGTTTCCACGGCGGAGCGCGGCGCTGGCTGCGGAAGTCGCCTGGCTCGGGCGGCATTGGCTGGAAGCAACCTCGCGCTGAGCCGACGCCTGCTTCGTTCTTTCTGATTCGCGTTTTCGTGCGCAGCCGCCCAGCGCGCCAGCGCTGGCGCTGCGCTCTTTACCTCCCGCGGCGCCCCGTCGGCGCCGCCTTCCTCTTACTCTCGAATGGAACCATCGTCCCATGACCCAAGCGCAACTCGATCGCGCCGTAGCGGCCGCCACCGGCGAATCTCGCCGTACTATCGGCGAGCTAGGTTTTTCACTGGCCGATCCGCACCAGACGCATTTCGACCCGGAGCCGTCCGACGTCGAGCGGTTCCTCGACTGGGACCGCGTAGCCAGCCGCCGTTACCGGCGTGTGAGCGTCTTCTAGCGTTTCTTCCTTCCCCCTTCAGCATTCAGCCTTCCCCCTTCAGCATTTCTTAAGGAGTTTCCATGCGTATTCTCGTAATCAACAACGACGGCGGCGGGTTCGCCGACTACGTCGAGGTCGA
>JBGSYU010000593.1:0-7823 GCA_041750715.1 Lacipirellula sp. | reverse complement strand
ACTTGAAACCACATTTAATCGCTGGAGTCGCTAGTCGCAAAAGACTCCCGACCCCGAGCCCTCTAACCGGGGGCTTGCTTGTCGAGCAACGTGCGGATCGCCGCTGCAATCTCTGCCGGCTCCGCCATTCGGCCGACGCCGCGCTCGCGGCAACTTTGCCAACCATCGGCGGGGCCGACGAGGTGATATCCGTCCTCGCGCAACCGATCGACGTTCCGCTGCACCGCCGCCTTCGCCCACATCTCCTTGTTCATCGCCGGGGCGAAAATCACCGGGCCGGTGAAAGAAAGCAACAACGTGCTCAGCAAATCGTCGGCCACTCCAAATGCGGCTTTCGCCAGAAAGTCGGCCGTGGCCGGCGCAACGCACAAGAGCTGCGCTTGGCCGGCCAGTTCGATGTGCGGCCCCAGCGGATGATCGTCTGCTTCGAAGGTCCGCGTCGCCACCGGGCGACCGGTGAGCGCCCGAAAAGTCGCCGCGCCAACGAACTTTTGCGCAGATCGCGTCATGACGACCGTCACGCCCACGCCCGACTGTACCAACTCACTTACGAGCGCCGCGGTCTTATAGGCCGCAATGCCGCCGGTCACGCCAATGAGGATTTCGCGGGGCATAGCGCATTAGGCGGTGGTGCGCGGTATGGACTGGTCGCTTAAGCGACCAGTCCGTCGGCGAAGGCACAATGCGACGGGTGCGCTTACAGCGACGAAAGATCAAACTCCGGCGGCCCGCCCACCGGCCGCTGCTCGCGGACGATCTTCACCTGGCTCGACGCGTCGAGATAAATCTTGTCCTGGAGAATTTCCTGGACGACGATCTCCATCTTGTCGTCGCTCTTGAAATCTACCAACGGCCGGGCGCCCGAGTTGATCGCCGCCAGGCGTTTTTGAATGAGCGTCGACAGCTTAAATCGTCCGCCGACTTTGTTCACGATCTCTTCTTCCTTCAGCGCGTCAATCATTTTCCAAGCCTCGCATTCCGCAGTATTTCGCAAATGTGGTCGACCGCGTCGTCCACGGTGATATTCACCACTTGATAGTCGTATCGATCGCAAAGCTGCAGCTCGTGCCGTGCCACCGCCAGGCGGCGATGCACGGCGTCTTCGCTTTCGGTGCCGCGGGAGCGCAAGCGTCGCTCCAACTCGCCGACCGATTCCGGGCGGATGAAGATCGTCACGGCCTCAGGGAATTGCCGCAGAACTTCCCCGGCGCCGTCGACGTCGATCTCTAAGATTACCCACTTTCCCTGGGGCAGACTAGACCTCACCTCGCTCCACAGCGTGCCGTACCAGTGCCCGCGGCCGAAAACCTCGACCGATTCCAGGAATTCGCCAGCCTCCCGGCGGCGGCGGAATTCGGCGTCGCTCAGGAAGTAGTAGTGAACGCCCTCCTGCTCGCCGGGCCGCGGCGGGCGGGTAGTGGCGGAGACGCTCAAGCGAATCTGGTCGCCCAGCCGCTTCAGCACCTGCCGCACGACCGTGCTCTTGCCGACGCCCGAGGGGCCGGAGATCACGACGAGCTTTCCCGGCTTGGCGGCGATCATGGCGGACGGGCAGCCTTGAGACTCACCTCTCAAGCCTCCCCCTTCACTCCACGTTTTGGATTTGCTCGCGGATTCGCTCCAAGGCGGTTTTGATTTCAACGACCTCATGCGAAATCTCCGCGTCGTTTGCCTTCGAACCGATGGTGTTCGTCTCGCGACCCATCTCCTGACATATGAATTCTAGCTTACGCCCGGCACTTTCGGCGGACTGTAACGCTTGTGCGAATTGAGCCAAGTGACTGCGGAGGCGGACGATTTCTTCGGAAATGTCGCTGCGATCGGCGAACACGCAAATCTCGCGGACCACGTCGATCGGCTCGATCGAGACGTTAAACTTCGCCAGCGCCTCGCCCACGCGATCTTGCAGACGCTGCCGATACCCCTCGGTCACCTGCGGCGAGCGAGCGGCGATGCTCTTGAGGCTCGCGTCGACGGTGTTGAGCTGCGATTCAAGATCGGAGCCCAGCGCGCGACCCTCGGCGATTCGCATCGCCGTCATCGCGTCGAGCGCCGCCCGCAGCGTCGGCTCCAGTAGTGGCCAGACGTCTTCCGCATCGTGCGCTTCCGCGGAAAGTTGCTCGATCACCCCCGGCAAGGCGGCGAGCGGTTCCAGACGCAGCTTCTCGTCGAAACCTCGCTTCGCCGAGACTTTTTGCAACTGGTCGATGTAGTTCTCCAGCACCTCCGCGTTCAGGCGATAATCTTCCGCCGCGCTCATGTGGCGAATGCGCAAGTTCACGTTCACCGTTCCGCGGCGAATATACTCGCGAACCACCGCCTCGATGCGGGCCTCCAGGGCGCCGTAACCCTCGGTCGTGCGAAGGTTGAGCTTGAAGTGCCGGTTGTTGATCGTACGGACTTCGGCGCTGAGCGCATGGTCGTCACGCTCATTGCGTGCGTCGCCGAATCCGGTCATGCTCAACAGCGGCATAGGGCAAGCTTGAGGCTTGAGGCAAAGATTTACGGCTCGGTCGCGGGGGGCGCAGGCTCCGCCGGAGCGCTGGATGCCGGCGAGTCCGCTTCAGCGGGCGGGGAACCCGGCGCCGACTCCGCCGGAGCCGATGTCGATGCAGCAGCATCGTCAGACTTCTCGCCATCCTTCGGTTCGTCGGCATCCAGCGTCGCGGCGGCCCCAGGCATGGTGTTGCCCGCGGGGCCTTTCATGCTCAGTCGACTCTCGGAAGTCGCGCCCCACTTCGCCGTGATCATGCACAGCACAATCCAAATTAACGCGGCAACGGCGGTGATCCGTGTGAACACATCCCCCGCCTTGGCGCCAAACGCGCTCGATCCGCCCATGCCGCCCAAGGCGCCGGCCAACCCGCCGCCGCGGCCGCGCTGCACGAGGATCAGCAGGATAAGAAAGATCGCGATGAGCGACAGCAGGATGCCAAGCAGCGGTGTCACAGTAATAGCTCCGTCAGGAAAAAAGTAGGCAGTTAGAGCGAGCCGGGGCGTCCCCGCCCCCGGCGCATCACACAAAGCTAAGCCCCCGGCGGCCGCTCCACGTCATCCGGCGCCATCAACGTCTCAGCCGCCGCGATCGCCAGGAAGTCGTCCGCTTTCAGGCTCGCGCCGCCGATCAGGGCGCCGTCCACGTTCGGCTGGCATAGCAGTTCGGCCGCGTTGTCGGGCTTTACGCTGCCGCCGTAGAGGATTCGCACCAGTTCGGCCGTCTCGGCATTGTAACGCGACTCGATCAGTTTGCGTAGGTCGGCGTGAACCTCCTCGGCCTGCTGCGGCGTGGCCACTTTCCCGGTGCCGATGGCCCAAACCGGCTCGTAGGCCAAAACCGTCGCCGCCATCAGTTCCGGCGCCAGCCCGGCGAGCGATCCCTCAAACTGCCGGCGACACACCTCCGCGGTCTTCCCCGCCTCACGTTCTTTAAGCAGTTCGCCAATGCATACGATGGGAATCAGCCCGGCGGCATGGGCGGCGATCGCCTTCTTGTTGACCATCTCATCGGTCTCGCCCATGACGTGCCGCCGCTCGCTGTGGCCGAGGATGACAAACGTGGCGCCGCAGTCCTTCAACATGTCCGCGGAGACTTCGCCAGTGAAGGCGCCGTTCTTTTCGTGATACATGTTTTGGGCGCCGAGCAGGACCGTGCCGCCGTCGAGCACGTCGCCGACCGTCTGCAGATAGCAATACGGCGGGCACACCAACAAATCGACGGCGCCGTAGCCGGGCGAGGCATCGGAAATCTTCTGAGCCAACGCCCGAGCCGACTCGCCGTTGGTGTTCATCTTCCAATTACCGGCGATCAACGGCTTACGCATAGGTTTTCCTAATGCTTTGTCGGTTTGTTTCTCGCAAAGGCGCTAAGGCGCAAAGACATCGCGAAGAAGAAAACAAGGAAATCTAGAATTGGAAAGTGGGCGCTCATTGCTCTCAACACTTCTCCAACTCGACTCTTGCATTCTTTGCGTTTCCTTTGCGCCTTAGCGCCTTTGCGAGAGTTAAACTCGCGTAACTACTTGAACGGCCATCTGCTTTCCAACGGCCGCGGCGACCTTGCGGATTTGGTCCATCAGTTCAGCGTACTGCTTAGGTAGCAGCGCCTGCGGCCCGTCGCTCATGGCTTCTTCGGGTTTGTCGTGAACTTCGATATGCACGCCGTCGGCGCCCGCCGCGACGCCGGCCAGGGCACAGGCCGGGATCAGTTCGGGCCGGCCCGTGGCGTGGCTCGGGTCGACGATGATCGGCAAGTGCGACAGCTTGTGAATCTGCGGCACGGCGGCCACGTCGAAGCAATTCCGCGTCGAAGGGTCAAACCCTTTGATCCCGCGTTCGCATAGCACGACGTTCGAGTTTCCCTGAGCGACGATGTACTCCACGCTCATCAGCCAATCTTGAATCGTCGCACTCATTCCGCGCTTGAGCAGCACCGGCTTGTTCGTCTTGCCCACCTCGGTGAGCAGCACGAAGTTCTGCATGTTGCGGGCGCCAAGTTGCAGCATATCGGCATATTCGCACACCAGCTCGACGTGCCGCGGGTCGACGACCTCTGTCACCACCGGCATGCCGTGGCGGTCGCCCACGTCGCGTAAGATTTTGAGTCCTTCCTCGCCCAGCCCCTGGAAGGAATAGGGACTCGTCCGCGGCTTGAACGCCCCGCCGCGGAAGATGTTGGCGCCCGCCTTGCGAACCGCCGCCGCGATAGCTTCCATGCGTTCCGGGGCCTCGACGGCGCACGGCCCGGCGATCATTCCCATGTGCCCGCCGCCGATTTTCACGTTCCCCACTTCGACGACCGTGGGCTTGGGATGTGCCTGCCGACTCGCCAGCTTGTAGGCCGGCATCACCGGTATGACTTCGGCGACCCCCGGAATGGCCGCCAGCGGCGCCGACGCCAGTTTCGCCTCGTCGCCGATGACGCCGATGACCGTGCGGTACGTCCCGCGGCTGATGGAAGCCTGCAAGCCGAACTGCTCGACCTTTTCGGCGATGTGCTTGATTTGCTCTTCGGTGACGGTTTCTTGAAGGATGATGATCATGAAACGGGTCGAATTTATTGAACCGGTGGTTTAGCGGCGACCGCCCGGTCGCCCACCCTCAAAACTCGTGAAGCCCTCCAGCGTACCCACCCAACGTGCGTTAAGGTAGGGCGCCCCTGGTGCGCCTTAGCCGCGCAAATTCGGTCGACGCTATGTCTCACGCCCACGCTTCATCAAGCAAATGGCACGGGATTTGATGCAAGTCTTATCGGGCGGGCACTCCAATCGCGTACAATGCATGCGACTCGCTGAAAGTTCGCCCAAATTTAAGGACCCGGACCGATGCAACGTATTTCACTTATCGCGGCGGCCGCTTTGTGGCAGTTCGTCGGCGCGACCGCCTTGCTCGGGCAGTCGCCCGATAAAATCCCCAATTCGCTGATTCCGTCGCTCGAGGTGAGTGCGCAGCGCGCGACGGCTGCGGCGCCCTCGAACGCCGCGACCCGGACGGATCCGGCGGAGTCTGCCGCTGCTGACGGCTACGAAGACGAACCACCCGTGCCGAGTGATTATGCCCATCGACTGGCGATTTGGACCAGCCCCGAAATGATCGACGCCCGCCGCTATGTGCTAGAGTTCAGCGAGCGCTCGGCGCAGTCGAGTCGAAAAGAGGGCGAGCGGTTTTTGGCAAGACTTTCGCGGCTGTCGTCCGCGGAAATGAGGGCGTGGTTGGAGCGTCTTCAGGCGGCCCGCGCCCAGATTGCCCGCCAACAGGACGTCACTGAGGCGGCGCGACAGATGCGGTCCCAGCAAGCGGCGCAACGGTTGGAAGAGGCCCGGCAAGCAGCCGCCGACTTCAACCAATGGCAAATCGCGAGCGCCAACTTTCTGCAGCAGCGTGTGCAATCGCAGCGCGCGCTCGCGCAGCAGCGGCAATCGTTTCGAGAGATCAGCAAATCGAACGCCATCGCGGGGCAGCGCATCTATTACGACCCGTTTGCGCCTACGCTCGATCCGGTCAGCCCGTCGCGACGGGTTCGCGCCTTCGCCGCCGCCATACTGCCGGGCGACCTGCCGCGCAGCGATCCGCGGAATTTCATTCGCGATAACTCAGCGGCAAGCGACGCGGCCGAAAGGGGCGAGGCCGCTCCCGCCGCGGGAGCGGCGGCCAGTGCGGCGGCTGACAGTGCGCCGCCGAGCGGTGAGTAGCGGGAATTGCTTCTGCGGTTTACCCTGGTATATTCATCGGCCATGGCCGATTCCTCGCCGCCCCTTGCACCGCTTGAAGGTGCGAACAGCGCCCTGCCCACGCCCACGGCCGTGAACCGCGTTAGTTTTTGGGCGGCCGTCTCCATCGGCATCGGCGGGATGGTCGGGGCGGGGATCTTTTCCATCCTCGGCGTCGTCGCCGAAGTGGCCGGTAGCGCGATGTGGGCGTCTTTCGCCATTGGCGGGGTCGTCGCGCTGCTCTCCACCTACTCTTACGCGAAACTAGGCGCCGCGTTTCCATCCGCCGGCGGGGCGGTTCATTTTCTGGTGAAAAGCTTCGGCGACGGCGTGCTGGCCGGCGGGCTGAACCTGTTCATGTGGGCCGGCTACATCATCTCGCTGGCGCTGTACGCCTCCGCGTTCGGCAACTATGCGGCCACGTTTTACTCGACGACGCCGGCGCCGCTGTTGGTGAAATCGTTGGCGGTGGCGGCGGTCGTGCTGCTCACCGTCGTCAATGCCTTCGGCGCCGCGTGGATGGGGCGGTCCGAAACGCTTATCGTGGCGATCAAGGTCGCCATCCTGGTGCTGTTCGCCGGCGTCGGCCTGTTCTTCGTGAAGGCCGAGAATCTGTCGGTCGCGGCGTGGCCGAGAGTCGAGTCGATCCTGTTCGGCGCCGGCGTGTTGTTTATCGGGTACGAGGGGTTCGGCTTGGTGACCAACGCTGCGGCCGATATGGCCAACCCGCGCGTGATGCTGCCGCGGGCGCTTTACACGTCGGTCATCTTGGTGATCATCATCTACCTCGCGGTGTCGGTAACGGTCTCCGGCAATCTGACGAATGCCCAAATTGCAGCGTCGGCGGACTACGCGCTTGCGGAGGCCGCCAAGCCGTTCCTGGGTCAGTTTGGCTTTCGGTTGATCGCGATCGCTGCGCTGTTCTCGACGGCGTCTGCGATCAACGCCACGCTCTTCGGCTCGGCGAACGTGTGCTACATGATCGCCAGGGACGGCGAGCTTCCGACCGGTCTTGATCGCAACGAGTGGAAGCAGCTCAGCGGCGGCCTACTGGTGACGGCGGCGGCGGTGATTGCGCTCACGCTCGTCTTCAATTTGTCGGGCATCGCCATGATGGGCAGCGCGGCGTTCCTCTTGGTGTACGCCGCCGTGAACGCGGGGCACCTGCGCGTACTCGCGCAAACCGGCGCCAACGCGGTGGTGGTGTGGCTGTCGCTTTTCACCTGCCTGGGGGTGTTCGCCACGCTCACCGTTTACACCTACCGCCAGCAGCCGGCGGCGATTGCTGCGCTCGTGGCGATTGCAGCGGCGTCGTTTATTGCAGAAGCGGCCTATCGGCGATGGACCGGGCGCGCGATCCGGCTCGGCTAATAACGTTCGGGTCGCCGATGTGACTGAAAGCCCCCGGCTCTGCCGGGGGCTTTAATGCGAACGAGAAAAGGCGTGCGAACCGGTACGTCGGGAACTATATTGGAAGGGTGGCCGATTTGCTGCGCGCCGCAAACTTTGTCGTATTTAGGAGATCTCGAGATGAGTCGCTTTGCGCTGTGCTTTGTATCTTCGCTCATGATGACATCGGTAGTCGCGGCCGTCGCGATCGCCCAGTCGCCCTCGCTC
>JBGSYU010000592.1:0-1538 GCA_041750715.1 Lacipirellula sp. | reverse complement strand
GAGAAAATTACCGCCGTAAAACTGCACGCCGGGCTGGTCGGTTAGCACGGTCAGCATGCGGCCCGACTCCGGATCGTAAAGCTCCGCTGCCTTCACGATCTGCCCGTCGCCGGCGTCTTCGCGGTTAATCACAAAGTTGTGATCGTACCCCTTGGTGGAAGTCGCCGTCAGCTCGTCGACGCGCTTGCCGATGGCAGTGGCCTTGCGGAAGTCGAGCGGCGTCCCCTCGACCGGCGCAATCTCGCCAGTGGTGATGAGCGTGTCGTCCACCGGCGTGTACTCGTCGGCGTTGAGCATCAGCACATGCTCGTTGATCGTCGGCGCTCCGGCCCCGGCGAGATTGAAGTAGGCGTGGTTTGTGAGATTGATTACCGTCGGCTTATCGGTCATCGCGGTGTACTCGATCTTTAGCTCGTTCTCGTCGTTAAGCGTGTACTTCGCCGTACACTTCAGATTGCCGGGATAGCCTTCCTCGCCGTCGGGGCTGGTGTACCAAAACTTCACGCCGCGCTCCGTGTCCGTCGGCTTCTCGTCCTCTATCTTGGGGAACCGCACGGCCTTCCACACCACTTTGTCCAGGCTCCGGCCGTTCCCGCCGTGCAGGTGGTTGGCGCCGTCGTTCGTGGCGAGTTTGTATTCTTTATCGTCGAGCGTGAACTTGCCCTTGGCAATGCGATTGGCGTATCGGCCCACCACGGGTCCGAAGTAGCCGTTGTCCTTCGACTCGTAGCCTTTCACGTCGTCGAAGCCGAACACCACGTCGGCCGTCTTGCCGTCGCGATCGGGGGCGTCGACGCCGGCCAGCGTGGCGCCGCGGGTGAGCAGGCGAACTTTCACGCCGGCGTTGCTCTTCACATGGTAAATCCGCACTTCTTTGCCGTCCTCCGTCTTGCCGAAGTCGAAGGCGTGAACGTGTGCGGCGGCGGGACGAGCAGATGCCGTGAGGCAGAGGGCGGCTAAGCCGCAAGCGATGGGTCGCAGCATGATGACGAGGCTCCGATAGGTATTAGGAAAGTTTGGCCAGGGTTCTGAGATCGTGCCATTTAGCATGGCATTTTCTGTCGACCGTTGCAACTCGGCAGCGACTCGGTCTTGTCAGAGGTTGGACTCCGTCGAGCGCCGGGTTATACTGCTCCGCGACTTTCCCCACTTTTCGTATCCCGCGCGCTCGCGGCGCACATCATTCTCGAGGCGGTAATGGCGGAGAACAATCAATCGCGGCGGCTCTTCCTCGGCTGCTTCATCGCCCTGGTGGCGACAGCGTTCGGCTTCATGGTGCGCGGGGCGGTGATCGGCGATTGGGAAGCTCAGTTCAAGCTCACCGAGGAGGACAAGGGAATCATCGGCGGCGTGGGAATGTACCCCTTCGCCATCTCGATTATCTTGCTGAGCCTGGTCATCGACCGGATCGGCTATGGAACGACCATGGCGCTGGCATTCGTAGGACATCTAGCGTCCACGCTTATGACGATCTTTGCCGTCGACTTCAGGATGCTGTACATCGCGACGTTTATTTTTGCGTTGTCGAACGGGGCCGT
>JBGSYU010000591.1:0-11791 GCA_041750715.1 Lacipirellula sp. | reverse complement strand
TTCAACCCCGGCGTCGTCACTGGGAAGCCGGTGGAGTACTACGGCATCCCCGGTCGCGAAGAGGCGACCGGTCGCGGCGTGGGCATCGTGACGCTAAAGACCCTGGCGCGTGTGGGTCGAAAGGCGGAGCAAACGCGAGTGGCGATTCAGGGATTCGGCAACGTCGGCTCGCATGCCGCAAAGTTCTTGCGCGACGCCGAGTGCAAGGTGGTCGGCGTGAGCGATTTGAGCGGGGCGTATTACCGGGCGGACGGACTCGACGTGCTGGGGGCGATTCGCTACGCCAACCAGAATAAGAATTCGCTCGCCGGTTATACCGAGGCTCAGTTGGTCACCAATGACCAGCTTCTGGAAATGGACGTCGAGGTGCTGATTCCCGCGGCGCTGGGCGGGGTTATCAACGCGGACAATGTTGCGAGGATCAAGGCGCCCATCATCGTTGAGGCGGCGAATGAGCCGGTGCGGCCCGAGGCGGACGACGTGCTGTCAGCGCGCGGGACGCTGCTCGTGCCCGACATCCTCGCCAATGCCGGCGGCGTGACGGTGAGTTATTTTGAGTGGGCCCAGAATCGCCAGTTCTACCACTGGAATCTCGACCGTGTGCGGCAGGAGCTGGATCGCGTGATGACGCATGCTTTCGACGCCGTGTGGGATCTCTCACGCGAGAAAAAAGTAACTCTGCGGACGGCGGCGTTTATGGTAGGCATCGGCCGCGTGGCGCGGGCGACGGCGCTGGGGGGGATTGAATAGGGGATTTGGGATTTGGATTGGGGATTGGGGATTGGGGATTTGGAACTTGGGGCAAGGGAGCAACTAGCCGCGACCTAACAGGTCGCGGTGAGGTGCGTTAGACGCTGCTTTGCAGGTTCAGCATCGCGCCAAGTCAGAGAGTGCCTTAGCCGCTAGGGCCGCATCAGTCGCCGACACGTCCAAATGCGTCACCGCGCGGATCTTGCTACGCGCAATTGGGTGCATCTTCACGCCGTGCTCGACGAGGCGTTGGCAGAAGCTATCCGCAGGGCCAAGTCGTTCCTCAAGGCGAAAGATCACGATGTTCGTGTCGACCTGCGGCGGGTCGAGCTTTAGGCCCTCGCTTTGCCGAACGGCTTCGGCAATCTTTTGGGCGTTAGCGTGGTCTTCGGCGAGGCGCTCGATGTTGTGGTCAAGCGCGTAGATTGCGGCCGCTGCGAGGATGCCAGCCTGGCGCCAGCCGCCGCCGAGGGCCTTTCGCAAGCGGCGGGCTTGCTCGATCTGTTCCCGCGGGCCGACCAGCGCTGAGCCTACCGGGGCGCCGAGGCCTTTGCTAAAGCAGACGCTGATCGTGTCGAAGTGCTGCGACCAATCAGCGGCGGATATGCCGCTGGCAACGACCGCGTTGAACAGCCGGGCGCCGTCGAGGTGCCGGGCGAGGCCAAGACCCCCCGCCCACTGGCAGATGCGGTCCACTTCGTCGTACGGCAGCACTCGGCCGCCGCCGCGGTTGTGAGTATTTTCCAGGGTGACCAGCCGGGAGCGCGGGTGGTGAACGTCGTCGGGGCGGACCTTGTCCTGCAAATGCTCGACCGTGAGCAGGTGGCCCTCCGCGGTGACCGGTCGGGCGGAAAGTCCGAAGAGTTGTGCCGCGGCGGCCTGCTCGTACATGAAGATGTGGCAGTCCGAGTCGCACAAAAACTCGTCCCCCGGCTGGCAGTGGACGCGGATGCCCAACTGATTGCCCATGGTGCCGGAAGGGACGAACAGGGCGGCTTCCTTGCCAAGGAGGACAGCCGTTTTTTCTTCCAACCGATTGACTGTCGGATCTTCACGGTAAACGTCGTCACCCACCTCGGCCTCGGCCATGGCGGCGCGCATGGCGGGCGTGGGGCGCGTGAACGTGTCGCTGCGGAGGTCGATCATGGGGGAGGGGGTTGGGTATTGGGGGCTGGGGAAGGCGCAGGGGCTAATGAAACCAGCGTTGTGAGGGTAACATAATGCTTTTGACTTTCTGCAGAGCGCGTCGAGAGTCTGCCCATAAACGTACCGCTCGGTCCCCTCCGTCCCAAGCCCCCAGCCCCCTAACCCCCATGCCTCTTCGCATTGCCCGCATCGACACTCGCGATCCCAAGGCCGCCGCGCAGATTGCCGCGCTGCGCGCCGGACTGGCGCCGGAGGGGAACGTGGTGAGCGAAGCGGGGCGGCGAAAGACGGTCGAAGTCTTTGGCGAGCCGCTGTCGCCGGTGCAGGTGGTGGAGCGAATCTGCGGCGACGTTCGGCGGCGTGGGTTGAGCGCGGTGCTGGAGTACACGGCTAAGCTCGACGGGAAAAAGCTGGCAGCGTCCGACCTGCGAGTGAGCGCCGATGAATTCGCGGCGGCGCATGCAGCCGCCGATCCCGCATTCCTGGAAACGGTGCGGCGGATTCGGGACCGAGTTCTGAAATTCCAGCAGGCGATTTTGCACCGAGATGTGCGAGTCGAAACCGAGCATGACGGTTATCTCGTCGAGCGTTACTTACCGTTGAGGCGAGTGGGCGTGTGCGTGCCGGGCGGGGCGGCGGCGTATCCTTCGACGGTGTTGATGACGGTCGTTCCGGCGCAGGCCGCCGGTGTGGAGCAGATCGCCATCGTGGCGCCGCCGACGGCGTTTGGGTCGTACAATTCAGACCTACTGGCGACGTGCCATGAACTGGGCGTTACGGAGGTCTATCGTGTCGGCGGGGCGCAGGCGGTGGCGGCGCTGGCGTATGGGGTCGACGGTCTCGAAAAGGTCGATAAGATCGTCGGGCCCGGCAACTTGTTTGTCGCCTTGGCCAAGAAGCTGGTCTACGGCGAGGTCGACATCGACTCGATCGCCGGCCCCAGCGAGGTGATTGTCATTGCCGATGGAGCCACCGACGCCAGGTTCACCGCCGCTGATCTGATCGCTCAAGCGGAGCACGCACCGGGCTCGGCGATCCTTATTACTTGGGACGCGGCGCTCGTTGACGCCGTGGCCGCCGAATTGGAAAAGCAACTTGAATCCCTGGAGCGCGGCGACTTAGCTCGGCAATCGCTCGAGGCGTTCGGCGCGCTCATTCTGGTTCGCGACGAGGACGAAGCGGTCGAGCTTGCCAACGAACTGGCGACGGAACACTTGCACATTGCAACGGTGAATGCGGAACGGCTGGCTCAGCGAATTCGCTACGCCGGCGCCGTGTTCGTCGGCCCCTACAGTCCGGTGCCCGTGGGCGACTACGCCGCGGGGCCTTCACACGTTTTGCCGACCGGAGCTACGGCCCGCTTTGCGAGCGGCCTATCGGCCAACGATTTCCTGCGGGCAAACAGTATGATTCACTTCACCCGTGATGGATTGAAGGCGATTGCCGACGACGTGCTCGCGATGGCGGAGAAGGAAGGCCTCACTGGTCACGCGAGAAGCGTGGAAATTCGTACACAAGGAGAATGAGAACCACGACGGCACGACGAACACGACGGAGATACGTTTTGGTACTCTTTTCTTCCGTCGTGCTCGTCGTGCCGCCGTGGGATCAAAAAGAAAGCATGTCATTAGTTCGACCGAATATTGCCGAGATGCAGGGGTACGTCCCCGGCGAGCAGCCGCGCGGGATGGAGTTCGTCAAACTCAACACCAACGAAAACCCGTTCCAGTGCTCGCCGGCGGTGAAGGCGGCCATTGGGCGGGCGTGCATCGCGGGGTTGCAGCGGTATCCCGATCCGCATGCGACGCAATTTCGCGAACGGGCGGCGGAACTGCTGAAAGGTGAGCTGCCGGCGATCACGCCCGACTGGATCATGTGCGGCAACGGCAGCGATGACATCCTGACGATCGTCGCACGGACGTTCGTCGACAGTGGCGACCTGGTGCGATTCCCGAAGCCGAGCTATGTGCTGTACGACACGCTTGCCGCGATTCAGGGCGCCAAGAGCGACGTCGTCGAGTACGAGGCCGACTGGTCGCTTGGCGACCGCTTCACGGCGCCGATGGATCGCCTGCGGCTGGCGTTCATTGCGAATCCCAACAGCCCGTCGGGAACATCCTTGACGCCGGCAGCCGTCGAAAAGCTCGCCGCCGCCCTGCCCTGCCCGCTGCTGGTCGATGAAGCCTACGCCGACTTCGCGGAGACCAATTGCCTGGCGCTGGTCGCGAATAACGAACGGGTGCTGATTTCGCGAAGCCTGAGCAAGTCCTATGCGCTCGCGGGCCTGCGGTTCGGCTACGTCGTGGCCCAGCCGCAAATCATCGAGCAGCTCAACAAAGTAAAAGACTCGTACAACTGCGACGCCTTGTCGATCGCCGGGGCTACCGCGGCGATCGACGATCGGGCATGGTTCGACCGCACCCGCGGCGCCATTCTTGCAACGCGCTCGCGGCTAACGGCAGAGCTTCGCCGCTGGGGGTTCACCTGCGTTGATTCCCAAGCAAATTTCGTCTGGTGCCGGCACGCGACCGCGGAGTCGAAGGAACTGTATCAGCATCTGAAGGCGGAAGGCGTGCTGGTGCGGTACATGAACTACGCCGGCTGGGGCGACGGCCTGCGAATCAGCGTCGGATCCGACGACCAAATCGACGCGCTGCTTGCGAAGTTAGGCCCGATGCTTTAGGAATAAACCGCCAAGACGCCAAGAAAAAAAGATAGCTACGTAGTGGTCTGTTTCCTTGGCGCTCTTGGCGTCCTTGGCGGTTCAAAATGAATTTCTTGGAAACTATAAAATGCAAGAATTGTTTGCGTTTAGTTCGCTCGCCGCGTTTGCGACGCTCGCGATTCTGGAAATCGTGCTGGGGATCGACAATGTCGTGTTCCTAGCGATTCTCGCGGGGAAGTTGCCCGAGGCGCAGCAGGCGAAAGCGCGGACGTTGGGACTGATGCTGGCCGCGGTTGGTCGAATCGTGCTGCTGTTCGCCATATCGTGGGTCATCACGCTCGATCAGACGAAGTTGTTCGAGCTGCCGTTCGCGATGCCGGGGTCGCATGAGGCGCCCGCCGCCGCAGACGCGCCGGAAAAGGAGGGGCGCGAGACCACGCCGATTTCGGCGAAGGACGTCGTGCTGCTCATCGGCGGACTGTTCCTGCTGGGAAAAAGCACCTGGGAGATTGGGCGCCAACTGGAACCCAAGCACGAACAGGGCGGCGGGAAGGTTTACTCGTCGCTAACCACCGTGCTGGTGCAGATCGTGATGATCGACTTGGTGTTTTCCCTCGACTCGGTGCTTACGGCCGTCGGCATGGTTTCGCCGGACGCCTACAGCGCGCGATGGGTTCCGCTAACGATCATGATCAGCGCGGTGCTGCTCTCGATCGCGGTGATGATCGCGTTTAGCGGCCCGATCGCCCGATTCGTCAACCGACACCCGAGCGTGAAGATGCTCGCCCTGTCGTTTCTCATTCTGATCGGCGTCGTGCTGATCGCCGAAGGGATGCACACGCACATCCCGCGCGGGTACATCTACTTCTCGATGGCGTTCGCGCTCATGGTCGAAATGCTGAACCTTCGATCCGGCCAGCGGGCGATCGCCCAGAAAGAAACGCTGGAAGCGATTTAGAGGTTAACGACGAAGCGCGAATGACGAATTAGAAGACGCTTGCAGCATGGTCCTCATTCGTCATTCGTCATTCGTCATCGCCCCTATCGCTGGTACTCGATGCCAAACCGGGCGCCGTGGTAGATGAGCGTGTCTGGCGCAAAGCCGCCGTTGGCGACTAGCGACGTTTGCAGAGCGTTCGACACGCCGTCGAAGGCCATCACCTGGTAACCGCCGCGCAAGGCCAAGCAGGCGTTGATCCGCAGGACGGACGTAACCCCGGCTTCTCCAAGAAATGCGATCTCGCTGAATTCGTTCTTGTCGGTCGTCAGCACGCTTCCGGTAAAGTCGACGTCTTCCCGCTTAAAGTCGTTGAAGTAAACGCCGACGTTGGCCAGCGGCTCGATCGTCACCCAGCGATTGAGCTGCCAGGCGTCGCGGAGGGCCCCGACCTGAAAGCCGATGAGCCGATTCTCAACGAGCGTGCCCTCGCTGTCGCCTGTGGCGAAGGTGGTTTCGATGTAGTCTTCGTCGATGTCGATGTAACGTCCGCCGGCAAAGAACTTAATCGGCGATTCCCGACGCCGCAGCACGTTCACCTCGATCGAGTTGAGCGTCGACTGGTAGGTAATGTCTTCCGTAGCCGTGACGGCGGTGGAGTGGAAGTCGTTCACCCCTTCGTAGCCAATTTGCAGGCCGTAGTTCGAGTAGTTGTATCCAGTGGCGAAGATTCGAGCGCCGGGGCCATAATCGAATTGATCGACGACGTCGGTCAAGCCGGCGACGTCGCTCCACGGGGCGTCGTCGCGGCGAATGAACATGCCGTCGACTTCGACGTTCCAGTGCGGGCCGACGCACCAGTTATCGCAGTTCCCCGGGCCGGTGAACCAAGGAAAGAGTTGGGTATCGCAGCCGCAGCGGTTGTAGAACCCGCGAATGCCGTCCGCTCCGCTGCCGTTTCCATTGCAAGACCCGCAGGCGCCGCCAGGATAGGCAGCACCGAAGTGGTCGTCGGCGGGAATCGGCGTAAGATACTCGTCCGCCAGGCTCGGTCCGGCAATCGTTCCACTCGCAACGCCGCCGGACCAAACTTCCCCGTCACCGGCGGTCATGTCGCCCGAGAGCGAGGGAAACTCTTGCGCGACGCTCGTCCGGGCCACAATCGCGGCGAGCGCTACGAGAACGCGGATGACGGCCGGGCCGGAGATAAAGTTCATTCGCATGCGGCTAGTCTTTCTCGAACGGTGGCGTAAAGCGCGGAACGGACCGCAGCGCCTAGCCCGCCACCGTAGGGGTCGAATGTTCCGGCAATGCGGGTAGCATCGGTCGTGCGGTCGGTCGCTCCGCAGAACAGGTTTACCCAGGCGAAAATCTTGCCCGGCTTGCCTGGAATTAAGACTTCGCGCGGCACGATTTCGCGCCCCGCGGCTGATGTGCATGCACTGCCGGCGCCGAAAAGTGACGTTATGTGCGGGCGCGTGGGACTCGGAGGTCCAATGGCGCCGCGCAGTTTCTTCACTTTACGTCCGTCAGGATGACGTCGATATGTACGCCGCTTCGATCGGTCCAAGGGCGTCTGCGGTCTGCCGACGGTTGGCGACGGCCGCGGCGCTAGTCGTCGCGCTGTCGGCAGTCGCTTCGGGTCAATACTGGACGCCCGACCAATGCGATGAATGCGATCTTAACAACTGCCACCTGCCTTGTTGCAACGAGGCGCCCGAGCTGTGGCTAGTGAACACCCGCTGCGCGCCAAAATGCCGCGACCTCGACGCGGGGTTCGAGCGAATCAGCGTGAAGCGATACGACGCCCAGTGCAAGCAATGGGTTACCGAGTCGTGGGACTCGCTCGTCGCCCAAGAGGCAAGTATGCCGACGCTAATCTTCGCGCACGGCAACACCTTGCAGCACAAAGGGGCGATGAACCAGTGCTGGGACGTCTATCATCGGATGCGCTGCTGCCCGGGACAGAAGAGGCTTGTCTTCTGGTCGTGGCCCGCGCAGATCGCCTTTAAGCGGCCGCTCATCACGCCGCGTAAGTTGATCATGAAGAACTTGCGAACCAAGTTCGTCTACGCCGAGTACCAAGGCTACTACATGGCGAAGTTGGTCCAGCGGATGAGCATGACTCAACGAGTCACTCTCGGCGGTCATAGCTACGGCGCAATTATGGCGGCCGTTGGCGCACACTTTCTGGGCGGCGGCGAGCTTCGCGGACTTTGCCTCGCGGGCGCCGAGCCGGTGGAGCGTGCGAATCTTCGCTTGGCGCTGGTCTCCGGCGCGTTCGACTACGATTCGATGGATCTCGGCGGACGGTATGGCCAGTCGTTCATCGCCGCGGAAAAAGTCTACGTCACGCGCAACTGCCGGGATAGCACGCTCGAACGCTGGCCAGACATTTCGCTCCGTTGCAAGAAGGCGGTCGGCGTCACGGGCATCGATGCGAATTGCATAGGCGAGCATGCGCACAAACTGTGCCAGCACACGGTTACCGGCGACGTTGGGACGAGCCACTACATTGGACCGCACCTGGAGAGTCGGCGGTTCATGTCGGCGCTGTGCTGCATTGCGTTTCCGGCATGCCTGGAGTGCGTTTCGGGAGGCGCAACGCCATCGACGGACGGCAGGGCGCCGTCGCGCACTCCGGGAAGACCTCCGGGAACTCCTATCCTGGACGGCGGGCCGATTCGCGATGCCATCCCGCTCCCCGGCGGCCGCTGGCAGCAGCGCGGGATTTTCAACTAGCGCGCCGCGACCGCCGCGATCGGTTGCCGTGCCTCGGGCGACACGAAGTATCCGTTGAGCAGGAAGCTGAGCGACGCGGCGCGGACCTCCTTGTACTTGGGCATTCGCTGGTGGATGCCGCCGATCTGGACGAAGTCGGCGGCGCCCGCGAGCTTTGAGGTTTCGATGCTCAGTAGCATGTCGTCGTCGCCTGGGATGGAGTCGAGATACCCTTCGCCGTCGCCCCTGCCGCCGACGATGATGCCGAACTCGAAATTCGGCGTCACCAGTTGTTTCTCGAGCTCGGGCCATCCGCGCGACGGCGCGAGCTGCTCCAGCGGTTTGCCGGCGGCCATCGCGGCAAGCTTGTTGTCGGCGAATTGGTCCGCCAGCTCGGCGCCGTGGTTTGGCGGCGAGATCATGACCATCCGCTTATACGTCACCCGCGGCCGCATCTCGGGCGTAAGTCGCTCGACGTTGGCGAGATAACGGCGGATCACGATGTTGCCCATGCTGTGGGCGACGAAGCTTACGCTTTCCACGCCTTCGAGGTTCCGGATGACGCTGTCGAGCGAGGCCGCATACGCGTCGATGTCTTCCATCGTTGACGGATAGCCGACATTGATCGCGGCCAGATTGCCGTTCTCTCGCAAGTAGTCGACCAACCCTTCCATGAATTTCGGCGGCGCCCCCAGTCCATGCATGACGATGACGACGTGTTTGGGAAGCGGTGGGAAGGCAGTGGCCTTCTTGATTTCGTTGAGCTTCGCCAGGCAGGTGTCGAACGAGCCGAACGCATGCCGACGCCCGTTGGGGTCGACGAGTCGGTAATGCCCGATCACGGCGTGTTTCTCAATTTCCCAATCGTGGAACCAGAGCTCGTCCGACCAAACGAACCCGTCGCCCAGCGTGGGCACGCCGCCGGAGAACAGTCCGCCTTCGCGTTGGGCATGAGCTTGCGAGGTCGCGCAGCCTGCGGTCAGCAGGGTTAAGGCTAGGCAGTGAACGATGCGGCGGCTGGAAAGCATGACGGCATTCTCCGGAAGGGGTAGGCTAAGCGGGCGAAGTCGCCCGTCGGCGGCGGGCCGCATTCTAGCCTTTCTTGGGCGCAAACCCAACGTGCATACGGCACGCGGGAGGCGCCAGTTCGGGGTATTTGACCTACCGAGATATAGCGGGAACAGGGATCGGAGTGTTACATCAGCTTGCTATCCGACCCTTGGGAAGCAGTCACCCCGAGGTACTCCGAGGGGTCCGGCGGTGTACGCCCAGGGCGCCGCAAGGATCATCTGCTTACTCCATTTGCGGCAATTCGCGGTTAAAAATCTGCAAAAGTGGAACGGAGAATCGAAAAAAATCCACCAAAAAATCTCCGCCGCGCTAGACGCGGGGGGGGGGAGGGGCTTGTTACAATAGCCCCGGTTCCATCGATTGGCCCGTAGTTGGCTCTACGCTTCACACCGGCACGGCTAGAAAGTACGACTAATGAAGATCACCCGCTGGCTCACTCTCCTCTTAGCAGCACTCTCGTGCATGTCCGCCGCCCAGGCGGCCACCATCGACACGGTCCACATCGGCAATCCAGGCAACGCCGGCGACGTGCAACCTGGTGGCACGTTCGGCGCGGTAGCGCCCAAGTACCGCATCGGCCGGACGGAGGTTACCAACGCCCAGTACGTAGAGCTGCTCAACGGCGTCGATCCGACGGGCGCCAACACGCTCGCTCTCTACAGCAGTAGCATGTCGAGCAACGCCCTCGGCGGGATCAACTTTAGCAGCGGCGCGGCCAACGGCTCGAAGTACGAGATCAAAGCGGGCCGCGACAACAACCCGGTCGTGTTCGTCTCCTGGTACGATTCGATCCGCTTCGCCAACTGGCTGCACAACGGCCAAGGCAGCGGCAGCACGGAGAGCGGCGCTTACACGCTCGGCACCTTGGGCGCGGGCGGCATACCCACGTCAGGCAACAGCATCACCCGCAACGCGGGCGCGCAGTGGTGGCTGCCTAGCGAGAACGAGTGGTACAAGGCCGCCTATCACAAGAATGACGGGGTGACGGGCAACTACTGGGACTACTCCACCTCGACCGACGCCGTGCCGTTCAGCGACCAGCCGCCAGGCAGCGATGCGCCGACCCAATCCAACACGGCCAACTTCCGCAAGACGGACAACCTCGTCAACGGCTACGATGACGGCTACGCCGTGACGGGATCGAACTCGTTCGTCAGTTCCCAAAACTATCTGACGGACGCCGGCGCTTACACGCTCTCGGCCAGTCCCTACGGCACGTTCGACCAAGGCGGCAACGTTTCCGAGTGGAACGAAGCCCTGGTCTCGGCGGGTTTCCGCGGTCGTCACGGCGGTTCGTGGAACCTCATCTCCGGCTTCCTGCACGCGTCGAACCGGAACAGCGTCAATCCGTCGTTCGAGGGCTTCGACCTTGGTTTTCGCGTCGCAAGTATCCCTGAGCCAACTACAATGCTGCTAGGAGCGTTGGCTGCCGTAGGAATGCTGCTGCGGAGGAAGCGCTAAGCTAACGCTTTCTCCTTGATCTCTTTTTCCCTTTCTCTTTCCGCTCCTCTTCCAATCCCGAAGGAATTGTCGTGCGTTGGCATCCCGAAGGGATTGCACCTTTCAGCCCAGGGTTGGTCGCCGTGGCGACCTACCCTGGGTCATGGTTCCGCCCGCATCGCCAACCCTGAAAGGTTGCATCGATCGCGGCGGAGAGCATGCAACCCTTTCAGGGTTGGTACGGCATGGCCTGTCGCGCTCCCAGGGTAGTCCGCCGTGGCGGACAACCCTGGGCTGAATGACGCAATCCCTTCGGGATTGTCGTGCGTTGGCATCCCGAATTCGCGCTCCCAGGGTAGCGGCTGCGCCGCAACCCTGGGCTGAACGACGCAATCCCTTCGGAATTGTCGCGCGTTGGCATCCCGAATTCGCGCTCACAGGGTAGCGGCTGCGGCGCAACCCTGGGCTGCATGACGCAATCCCTTCGGGATTGTCGTGCGTTGGCATCCCGAAGGGATTGCATCTTTCAGCCCAGGGTTGGTCGCCCTGGCGACCTACCCTGGGTCACAGTTCCGCCCGCATCGCCAACCCTGAAAGGGTTGCATCGAACGCGGCGGAGAGCATGCAACCCTTTCAGGGTTGATACGGCATGGCCTGTCGCGTTCCCAGGGTAGTCCGCCGAGGCGGACAACCCTGGGCTGCATGCTGGAACCCCCGTTGGGGTTAATCGCGGCGGTTCGTGGAACGCTGACCTACGAAGCAGGTAGCAGTCGAGGTGACGTGAGCTCGTATCCCGTATCGTGCAGAATGATGTAAACCGCTGAAGAAATGGCGATTTGCGACCATGCCCGTATTCGGATAGCCTCCGAGTCTGTAATGAGGCCGCTTTGCTTGCTGGCAACGCTGGGATACTTTGGGGAGATGGCTCGAAGTGAATACCAATTTGATGTGATCGTCGTGGGCGCCGGGCATGCCGGGACAGAGGCGGCGCTGGCGGCGGCGCGGATGGGGGCCAAGACGGCGCTGCTCACCACTAACTGCGACACCGTCGGCCAGATGAG
>JBGSYU010000590.1:0-5717 GCA_041750715.1 Lacipirellula sp. | reverse complement strand
TCGAGCGCCAGCGGCGGAATGATGGCGTTCACGCGGGAGCCGTCCGGCAGGCGAGCGTCGACCATCGGGCAGACTTCGTCGACGCGGCGACCGACCTTCGAGACGATACGGTCGATGATCTGCATCAGGTGCTTGTCGTCGCGAAAGGTGACGTTGGTTTTCTCGAGCTTGCCGCCGCTTTCGATGAACACGTTCTTGGGCCCGTTGATCATGATTTCCGAGATCTTCGGTTCCTTGAGCAGAAGCTCCAACGGTCCGAGGCCGAAGGTTTCGTCGAGCACTTCGTCGATCAGGCGGTCCCGCTCGTTGCGGTTGAGGAATGTGTCCTCCGTGTCGCACAGGTGCTCGACGACTAAACGAATTTCGCGGCGCAGGACTTCGCCTTCGAGGTCGCCGACGTGCGAGAGGTCGAGCTTGTCGACGAGCTTCGAGTGGATGCGTTGCTTGAGCTTTTCGAACTCCGCTTCGCGATCCTTGTTGGCTGCGCTGGGCGGGGCGGTGGCGAGTCGGGACATGGCTGTGTCGTCCGTGGATGCGGAGCGCACGACGCGATGCGCGGGTCCGGTCGCGCAGGCGGCGCACATAGCGCCGCCGCACGAGATGCGTCAAGCAAGGATAGTTCACACGAAGGCGTCGCCGCGCGTGCGACTCGCGCGTGTGCTTGACGGCGGTAATTAGACGCGACAATGGCGCGGACTGTAGCGATTAGCGCGTTAATTTCGCCTGCGCAAAGAACGGCGGCGCGGTGCGTTGGGCCCCGACGCTTGCTTCACAGGTCCATAACAAAACGCCGGCGGCAACGCCAAGCGTGCGAGATAGCGCGAATACCTTGCGCAAAATCGTGTTGAATCTCATGCTCGTCCACGAGTAGCTTGATGCGTGTTTTTCGACGGTTTGTGCCACTTGAGGCATGCCATTTAATTTAAATGGCTCGCCGCTCGCGACGGTCGTCAGACCAGCGTTGCTCACTTTTTTATGTTGTCACATTCTATCGAGGACAGCCCTTACTAGCGGAACGCAGTCGAGTCGAAGCAAACGTTATCGCCTTTCCATCCCCCCACTTCTCTCCGTGTGAAAGGAAGCGCTATGTGCGATTGCCCAATGACCCGTCGGGATATGATGCGAGGTACGATGGCCCTCGGCTCGGCCGCGCTGGTCGGCGGATTCGAACTCACCAGGCCTACGCCCACCTGGGCGGCCGTGCCGAATCCGGGGATTAGCAGTACGTCGGCATGGGGGGCACGCTCGCCGAGTTCCGCGGTGCAGTTACTCAGCAATAAGCCGACTTATATCGTGGTCCACCATACGGCGACGTCGAACACCACGGCGACTACCCAGTCCGCCGCATTCTCGCTGGCTCGCGGTATTCAGAACTTCCACATGGATTCGAACGGCTGGATCGACACCGGACAGCAGTTCACGGTGAGCCGCGGCGGGTACGCGATGGAAGGTCGCCATCGCAGTCTGGAGCGGCTCAATTTGGGCAGCGGCATGATTCGCGGGGCGCACGTCGGCGCCGGGAACGTCAATTCCGAGTCGATCGGCATTGAAAACGAAGGGCTGTATACGTCGTTCACGCCACCGACGGCGCTCTACAACAAGCTCGTCGGTCTCTGCGCCTACATTTGCGACAAATACGGGATTGCGTCCTCGCAGATCTTCGGCCACCGCGACTTCATGGCCACCGCGTGTCCGGGCAACATTCTCTACGGAATGTTGCCGGGGTTGCGGAGCGACGTGGCGGCGGCGCGGGCGGGCGGCAGCTTCAGCGTGGTCGTGGATAACGCCACCTCCGGCCGATTCACCGCCAGCAGCAACTGGGGAACTTCGTCATACTCCAGCCAGAAAAATGGCGCGGATTATCGCTTTGCCAATCCCGTCCTCGCCAGCGACTCGGCCTGGTTCAAGGTGAACATTCCCAGCGCGGGCAATTATCTAATCGATACATGGTATCCGGCCAATTCGGGCTACAACAACTCGACGCCTTACGTCATCGCGGCCAGCGGCGGCAACCAGTCGGTGGTCGTGAACCAGCAGGCCAACGGCGGAACGTGGCGAAATCTCGGCACGTTTAATCTCGCGGCGGGAGATTACAACGTCGTCGGCGTGAGCCGCTGGACGAGCGGGGCGGGGTATGTGATTGCCGATGCGGTGCGGGTGCGGAATAGCTAAGCAGGGCAGCGAGCTTAAAACGAGTGAAAGGCATGACGTCATTCTGAGCGTAGCGAAGAATCTAGTGGAGGGCTAGATTCTTCGCTGCGCTCAGAATGACGATGCCGAGATCAGCGGTTCGACCAGAGGTTGAGCCAGCGGCGGCTTTTGCTGTCGCTGGCTTCTTCGTCGGCCTCTTTACCGCAGAGGGCGTCGCCAAGCAGGCCGATCGACTGCGTGATCGCCGCCTTCGGGGCGTGCTGCAGCAGCGGCACGCCGTTGTTGCGGACCTCGACCATCACGCGGTAGTCGTTGGGAATCTGCCAGTAGACGTCGCGACCGATGGTGTCGCGGGCCTTTTTCAGGCTGATTTGGCCGCTGTCCTGGCCGTAGCGGTTCACGACGACTTTGACCTTCGTCCGCATCGACTCGTCATCGTCGAACGTCATCAGCAGCCGCACGACGTTTCGCAGGCAGGGCAGATCGAGCTGCGTCACCATGAGCACCTCGTCCGCCGCGCGCAGGGCCAGCATGTCGAGCTCGCTGTAGCTCTTCGACGTGTCGAGGACTAAGTGCGTGAACGAGGTCTTCAACAGGCCAATGACCCGCTGCAGCTTTTCGGGCGTGATCATCCGCACGTCCTCGAGCTGCATGGGCCGAGGCAGCAGGTGGACGCCGGTGGAGTGAACGGTCAGCGATTTCTTGAGCAGCGTGAGATCGAGTCGCTCGACATTTTGGGCAATATCGGCGAGCGTGTATTCGGGGATCGTATCGAGGAAGACGTCGGCGTCGCCCAGTGCGACGTCGAGGTCCACCAAGACCACTGAATTCGCGGGATCAGCCGCGAGCGAACACGCGAGGTTCACGGCGATGCTCGATGTGCCGACGCCGCCGGTGGCGCCCGCTACGGCGAAGATCTGGCAGTGTTCTTTCCGCGACGTGGGCCCGACGTTGCCGCCCGCTTGGCGTTTGACCCGTTGCAGCGCCGTGGCGAGATCTTCCGCCCGCAGCGGCTCGGTGAGAAATTCCTTGGCGCCGGCCCGCATCGATTCGAGGATCAACCGGCCGTCGGTCGAGGTGCTCGACACCAGGACCGAACATCCCGGGGCCTTTTGCAGCGTCTCGTGGATCAGCTTGACCGCCCGTTGCGGGTCGCTGTCCATGGCGATGAAGGCAATGTCTGGCTTGGTCTGCTCGACGACGTCGACGAAGAAGGCGTACCGCGAGCACTCCGCTTCCAGCCAAACCGTCTCCAGCCCAAGGAGAACCGATTTAAGGTTCTCCCGAGTCGCGTCATTGGGATCGACTACGGCGATGCGGAGTACGTTAGGCATGTGGAGCAGACTGTCGGCTGGATCGTTCTACCGTTGAGCGTACCGCGCGTCATCCTGAGCGGAGCGAAGGATCTAGCCTGGCGCCAGATTCTTCGCTCTGCTCAGAATGACAGCACACCCGCCGTCGGTTGGAAATGCTGAATGTGCGACGTTTGGCTGAGAGCCGAAAGCCGATAGCTCCTCGCCGTTTATGAGCTAACGTACCTTACTTTTGTACGTCGTAGCCGATGGGGCCGATGAGTCCGGGCGTGCTTGTCGTCCGGTTGGCGGGCGCCAGAATCGGAGACGGGTTCTGACGATTGGACGAGATAACCGGCGCGGCCAACGCCGTTTGCCATTGCGGCTGGGGCATCCCGGCGGCGGGATTCGGCGCGATTTGCGGGGCCGCGACTTGCGACTGATGCATGAGCATCGGTCGCGACGCCTGCGGCTGGGCAGCCGGAACGGGCGCTGCGACGGGGCCGTCGTAGATTTCGCCCTCGTACTGCTGGGCGCGCGTGGGCATCGGATGGCCCTGCATCGGCATCGGCAACATCGGCATCGGGCCGCCGCCGTCGGTCGCCATGGCATGATCGCCGTAACCCGGCCCGCCGCAGGGGCCGGACCCGTTCATCTGGCAGGCCAGGCCGGGCGCGTCGCAGAAGCACGGCTCGCTGGCGCCGCAGGGACCACACGCGGGGACTTCGATCTGTCGCTTAAAATAGAGGTCGCAGTCCGCTGGCGACATGGTTTCCATGCCGGGTCCGCACGGCGGGACTTCGTGGGGATCCATCGCCTCCGCAAATTCCGGCGTCACGAGGATGAGCAGTTCGACTTCCTCCTTCTCCTCGCTGACGCGACCGAACGCCACGCCCACGTAAGGAAGGTCGGAAAGATACGGCAGCCCCCGCCGTTGCGCTTTCACTCGGGTTTGAATCAAGCCCGCGATGGCCAAGGTTTGACCGGCGCGCATTTCGACCCCCGTATCGACTTCGCTGATCCGGGTGCGGAAGATTTCTCCGCCGATCGGCGCGCTCTGGTCGAGTTCGCTAATGGTGGGCCGAACTTCCAAGCGAATTCGCCCGTCGCCCAAGACAATGGGAACGAAGTGGACGAGGGTGCCGAATTTTTCGGACTGGACCGTGCTTCCACTGATGCCGTTGTTGACCTGGAAGAAGATTTCGCCGCCGGAGTTGAAGCTCGCCGGTCGACCGCTGACGGTGACGAGCGTGGGGTCGGCGAGCGTCTTGATGAGGTTGTTTTGCTGAAGCGCTTCCAACACGCCGAGGAACTGGGTATTGCCGTCGATGATGTCGAAGTTGATCGTGGACCTCGGCGCGGTGAACGTATTTTCCGTGCGGTCGATCGCAGTCAATATCCCCGAGGCGGAAGACGACAAGAAACCGCTGGTGCCGCTTAAGTCGAAGTCAAACCCGGCGTTCCGGAGTTTGGTGCGCGACACTTCCATGACCTTCACCTTGAGCAGCACCTGCTGGGCGCCGCCGACGGTCATGTTGTTGATGACCTTCGGGGCGTAATCCTCGGCGAGGGCGCGAATGGTGGTGACGATTTCCGGGCGATCGACCTGACCTTCCAGGATCAGGCTGTTCGTGAGCCGCACGACGCGCAGCGACGATGCCGGAAACATCCGCTTCAGGTTCACTTCGAGCTCGCGCACGTCGCCGAAGATCAGCAGGTCGACGGTGAAGACCTGGCCTTTCTCGTCCCAGAGATTGATCTGGGTGACGCCCGACTTGCGGGCGGCGATTTGCACCTGCTTTTCGCTGATCGGCCGGACCTCGACGAGTTCCGGGTTGTTCACCACGATCCGCGGAATGCGCGTGTCGAGCGTGAGAATCTGGCTCGTGTTGACCGTCATCTCCAAGCGCTCATTCGCTTGGGAGATGTTGCGAACGACGGAGCTCGGTTGCTGGGCATGGCTCGCGGGCGAGCCGACGCCGACGAGAAAACTCGCCGCCGCCGAACAAGCGACGGACAGCCATGCGAATGGGCGACGCCCGAATCTGCAACGCGAGGTCAGGTTAGCGTACATCCGTGTACATCCTTCGCTGGGTCGGAACATCCGTGCTCCGTTAGTGGCTAAAACCACCCTCCCTTCAAGGGAGGGGGATATCTACTTCGCAAACTACTTCAAACGCAAATTGATCGGAAAGTCGGCCGGCGTCGCCGGTGCATCGGCGGGAGCGGGTTCTGCCGATGGACCCGCCGCGGGCGTGGGCGCCACGAAGGCGG
>JBGSYU010000589.1:0-2076 GCA_041750715.1 Lacipirellula sp. | reverse complement strand
GCTATCACGCCTGGAACCGACCCGAACCCCGCGCTCGGGCAGATCAATCCTCGTGCCCACGATCCTTCCCCCAACAACTCACCGCCGCGGAGGTTCGGGTGATCCACGAGATGGTCACCTCCGAAGCGTACCGACATGTATCGACCGGGACTTTGGCGCGGCTGGCGCAACGACTCGGCGAAGTCTTTGCTTCGGCCAGCACCTGGTATCGTTTGGTCCGGCAGCATCAATGGCGACGTCCCCGGCAACGCGTCCATCCGCTGCGCCCAAGCTCGGGATTCGCGCCTCGCGGCCCAACGAGATCTGGCACGTGGACACGACCATGCTTCGGCTGCTCGATGGGAGCCGCGCCTATCTGCATGCCGTGATCGACAACTTCTCGCGGCGGATTCTAGCCTGGAAAGTCGCCGGGACTTTTGATCCGAGTGCCACGGCGGCGATGCTGCTCTCGGCATCGACGCGGGTGATGAGCGACACCCCGCTGTTGTTGGCGGATGGCGGCGTCGAGAACGTCAACGGCGCGGTCGACGAGTTAATTGATTCGGGCGTGCTTCGCCGGGTCTTGGCGCGCACCGAGATCACCTTCTCGAATTCCTTGATTGAATCCTGGTGGCGGGTGCTCAAACATCAGTGGCTGTATCTGAACACGCTTGACACGGTTCGGAACGTCGAAAAGCTGGTGGCGTTCTACGTGCAGGAACACAATACGCGGCTTTCCCCATTCGGCATTCCGGGGACCAACGCCGGACGAGATGTACTTCCTTACGGGGAGCCACGTGCCGGCCGAGCTGGAAGCGGCGCGCCGACAGGCTCGTCAGCTTCGAGCGGAGACGAATCGGAAGCAGACGTGCCGCGTTTGCGAATGGACGACGGGGCGTGCTAAATGAAGCGGGCCGGGAAGCGTCGGAGTCGTTGCGTACAGATTACGCGCGCTGAGCATCACGACGTGCTGGAAGGACCAGCACGAGCCAATTCTGCTACGAGTCCAAAGATCGATGCCGGAGCCACATCAACCACCCTGGCGAAAACTTGCGCATGAAAGTTCAGAATGTCGTGACACACAGCTTTGCACGTCGCTGAAGATGACATCAAGATCGCCGCGATCCCTGGAGCGGCCCTGTCTTCGTCGCCGGCGCGTCGGCCTTCACTCCGAGTTTGCCAACACGATAAACGGTTTTCATCAGCCGGGGCAACCCACAGCTGCCTATTGTAGGCGCTCACCCCGCCGGTTCGATGCACGTCGGCCGGTCAGGAATTCGGCAGGACCAGGGCCGAGCAATCCGGCAAGCTTCCCAACATCCGCCGACGGGTCCAACCATGCCGCATAATTCCGCGAGTCGAGAATCACCGGCATTCGGTGATGTACCGGCTTCATCGTTTCGTTTGCGTCCGTCGTGATAATGGCGCCACGTTTCCACGACTTGGCCGTTGGGATCACGCCATATTGCCCAAAGCCCCGCCAGCGCGAACGGCTCATCACTCGCCGCGTGGAATTACCATGGCTGCTTCCGGCCGTCGGTTCGCTGCCATTCGTAGAACCCGCTCACCGGCACAAGACATCGCAGTAGGCGACGAAGCGCTGTTCCATCAACTCACGCCGCCTGCTCAATGCAGCGCGGCCCTTCATTCCTTTGAATTGTTAACGTACGGACTGACGGGATACCCGTTGAACACCACCCCCCCCGCACGGCCGTAGCAGCTTCGTCAACTTCGCGGCGTCTGCCGATGGGTCAAGCCGTCCGACCACAATGGAGGACGTGACAAGCGATGAATCGAATCGGCCATCGTCAACCTCCATCGGTCTCGTTTCACGGCTAAGTGCGATCAAACGGCTGTCCGATGTGAATAGGAACAGCCTGTTTGCCGACCCGCTGCCGTACTTCGGAGACGCGTAGGAGCCAGGGTAACGAACGGTAACGAACCCCCTTGTGGCAAGGTTTCGCTCCGAAAACCGCTGAGACGGAGGTACGTTTGCTAAGAAAACAGGGTTGGACGAACGTCTCTGGCGCGTAACGCAGGGTTGAACGAACGTCTCTGGCGCGTAACGAAAGCGCGCTGTCCATGGACTTTTTCAGG
>JBGSYU010000588.1:0-6711 GCA_041750715.1 Lacipirellula sp. | reverse complement strand
GCCGGCGCCGCCGCCGCCGTGCAGTCCAAGGGCCGCAGCCTGCTCGCCGTCGGCGTTCGCGCGGTCGACGGCGCCTTCGCCAAAGGAGACGTGATTTCGCTCTGCGACCCGGCGGGCCAGGAATTCGCCCGCGGCCTCTCGAACTACTCCTCGACGCAGATGGCCACGATCGCCGGCCAACCTACCGACCGCATCGCCGAACTCTTGGGCCACTGCCCCTACGAAGAGGTGGTCCACCGCGACAATCTGGTCGTCCTCGGCGGCGCCTGATTTTTCGCGTCAGCCGCTAAAACCCCGTCAGCCGCGAGCTAACAGCCGGTAGCCGCGGGCTAACAGCCCGCCGGAGCCCCACGCCAGCCGTCGCCAAAATTGGAATCTCCGCCTCCCGCCAATTAGTGTGGAAGTTGCCACCGCAACTTTTCCATGATCTCGTCGAGAGCTCTCCTCCATGCGCCGCAACACGATTATCTCGCTCGCCGCATTGGTCTTCCTGACCGGCGTTCTTCCGGCGGATTCCGCTGAACCGATCGCCACGCCTGCCATCGCCGCTCCCGCGGCGCGTGGCGTTGCGGCTATTGGGGCTCGAAATACCGCGGTTGAGGCTCGAAATTCCGCGGCTCTCGATGCGCGGGCGCTTGCCCTTCACCAATACTTCTACGTCGATTTCCCCCGCCAACTGCAAACCCTCGAAAACGAAACGCAACTCGCCGAGGCCGAGTTCGCCCTCATCGCCCGCCGCGTGGAAAGCTACCGCCCCTTCCGCAGCTTCGGCCACTACGCAGCGACGTACACGGTCGATCAATCGTGGCAGGTAGCGCTACTCGCCGCTCAGCAGCGCTTGCAGTGCCTCCGCAACGACCAGGCCGACCTCTGGCGCCAACGCGGGCTTGCCGTCGCGGCGTTCGCGCTGGAAGCATCTTCTCGGTAGCGACTATTTGCGCGTCTGCAGATCGTCAATTGCCCTGAGCTGACATTCCGCCGCCGGCGATCATGCGGTCTAATCGTGCGCACTCGGACGAATCTTCAACGCCAGCTTGGCGGCGACAGGAACCCGTTCAATGTTTCGCTGGCGTCACCTCTTCCGCACGAAGTCGCTAGAAGTGCTGCTGGCCGAGATGGCTGGCGAGCATCGGCTCCATCGCGTGCTGGGACCCGTCTCGCTCACCAGTCTGGGCGTCGGCGCCATTATCGGCGCCGGCATCTTTGCGATGACCGGCCGCGTGGCGGCGATGGAGGCGGGCCCGGCGATCATGGTCTCGTTCGTCGTCGCCAGCGTGGCCTGCCTGTTCGCGGCCCTGTGCTATTCGGAGTTCGCGGCGATGGCGCCCGTAGCCGGCAGCGCGTACACCTACACCTACGCGACGATGGGTGAGTTTTTGGCGTGGATCATCGGCTGGGATCTGATCCTCGAATACGCCATGTCCTGTTCGGTGGTCGCAGCGCATTGGACCGGCTACTTCAACGAATTTTTGTTCCTCAGCTTCGGCTGGACGATGCCGCCGCAGTGGACCAGCGACCCCTTCACGCCCGTCGAAGGTCTGGCCGGCCGTTCGTATATGAATGTGCCGGCGATGCTCATCATGGCGCTGGTTACATGGGTGCTGGTCGTCGGCATCCGGCAAAGCGCCATGACCAATGCCGCGTTGGTCGTCGTCAAGCTGGCGGTGGTACTGTTCGTGATCGCGTTGGGCTACCGCTACGTCGACTCGGCGAATTGGACGAACGTGCCGATCGAGAAGCGGCACGTCACCGACCTGACTGACTTCATCGAGCGCCGCCCGGACCTCATGGCGACGCTGCCGCCGCCGACCGATCCGTACCTTGAAGGCGCCGAACTCATTGAACAGAACCCGCAGTTCGCTGCGAAACTTTCGCCGGCGGAGCGGGAACAGGTCAAACAACTTCCTAACGACGTTAAGAAATGGGGCCTACTGGGTCTGCTAGGCGTCAAGGACTGGCTGCGACCGCTCGACGACGCCGTTCGTTCGCCATTCGCACCGTATGGGTTCTCGGGCATCATGGTCGGCGCGGCATTAGTATTCTTCTCGTACATCGGCTTCGACTCGATTTCGACTCACGCCGAAGAGGCCGTCAATCCGCAGCGCGACGTGCCGATCGGCATCCTAGCGTCGCTGATAATCTGCACGATCTTGTACATGCTGGTGTCCGCAGTAATCACCGGCATGGAGCCGTACTGGCAGATTGAAACGCAGGCCCCCATCGCCGCCGCGTTTCGCAAGCGGGCCGAGCTGGAAAGCAACCTGCTCTTGCGAGGATCGGCCTGGATTATTTCCATCGGCGCCCTGGCCGGCATGACCAGCGTGCTGCTGGTCACATTTCTCAGCCAGTCGCGCATTTTTCTCGCAATGGCGCGCGACGGGCTGCTGCCGCACAGCGTGTTCGGCGTGGTTCACGAGACGTACCGCACGCCGCACCGCTCGACGATCATCACCGGAATCATCATCGTCATTGCCGCGGGAGTTCTGCCGATTCGGATGCTGGAGGAAATGGTGTCGATCGGCACGCTGCTGGCGTTCGTAATGGTGTGCTTTTCCGTACTGATACTGCGCGTGACGCGGCCCGAGGTTCACCGGCCGTTTCGCACGCCAGCCATTTGGTTCGTGGCGCCAGCCGGCGCGGCGGTCAGCTTTGCCATGATGGCGTTTCTGCCCATCGACACCTGGCTGCGGCTGGTGGTGTGGCTCGCCCTGGGGCTGGCGATCTACTTTTTTTACGGAATGCGGCATAGCCGCCTGGGGCGGGAATCGGAGCAGAGCCTTAAGACCCAAAGCCTCTCCCCGACTAATGCGCCGCTGGAGTAACCCGCAAGCCGGAACGTTCCGGCCGCTCAGCGAGCCCCTCGCGCAAGCTCAATGTTCATTCGGCAAATGCACCTGCAATTCGCTTGCCCGCACCTGTCGGATGACCGGCTCGCGGCCTTCGCCATCGACCACATGCGCCGTCATCGTCGGGTCCGCGGCAGTCGTGTCAAAGTCCACATACACGAACCCCATCGTGTCGTGCTCGCCGTGGCTCCCCAGCCCTGAGGAAATAATCTCGGGCATCAGGTAGCCGCCTTCCACCTCCGGCCAGTGCAGCGGCAGGTCGCAGCGGTGCAGATCCCCCGAGACGAATACCACGCCGCCAATCTTGTGTTTAACGATCGCCTCCCACAGTCGCCGCCGCTCGAAATTGAACACCCCCCAGCAATCGTCCTTACCCGAGGCCGCCCAAGTGCTGCCGTTCACCAGCAGTTTAAACGGCGCCGTGCTCGCTTTGAGCTGCTCGACGAGCCACTCGAATTGCTCGTCTCCCAGGTACCGCTTCTTATCGTCATCGGGAGCTGTATTGGGCGTGCGATGGTACCGCCCGTCGAGCAGAAAGAAGTCGACGCCGCCCCAATCGAACCGCGTGTAAATGCCCTCCCCGCCGCCGCCTGTGCGGGGCGGGTTGGCGTACAGCTCGTGAAACGCCCGGAGCGACTGCTCTTTGCCCGCGGCCGTGCCGTCGCTGTCGTTGGGGCCGTAGTCGTGGTCGTCCCACACGGCGTAAGTGGGCATCATGCGGATCGCCCCGCCGAACGGCTCGTTATTCGTCCGCTCCAGCGTGTGGCTGTCCCACAGGTGGTTGTAGTCGGTCGAGTCGGCGTACACGACGTCGCCGATGATTAACTGGAAGTCGGGCTTGCGCGCCATCAACAATTTCCACGAATCGTTGCGGTACCCGCGCTTTTCCGTCGTCCGCCCGTCCTCGCGGCGATACTGCCCGCCGAAGCAGGAAGAGACCGCCATGCGAAACTTGCTTCCCTCGCCCTTCGGCGGCGCCGTGCGAAAAAAGCCTTGCTCGTTCTCATCCGCAAGCTCTGGTAGTCGCACCACGAAGGTGTAGCTCGTCTCGGGCTTCAGTCCCGATAGGTCGAACTTAACTGCATGGTGATGCTTGGAATCTGCTGTGGCCATCAGCCGCTTGGACGCTGGCGCCGCGTCCTCTTCGGGTCCGCCCTTCCTCAACTTAAACTCAGCAATATCCAGCGCCACCGGACCCGTCCGCGGCCCGGCATACGCCCAGATCGACGCGGTCGTATCGGTCACATGCCCCACCAGCGGCCCGACGACCTTACGCTTCGACTCGAGGTCCTTATACAGCGAGTAGTCGGCGTCTTGAGCATGAGATTGCGCTCCGTAGCAGATCACGACGCCGTAGATAGCCAAGAATCGCACCCAGCGAGTTGTTCGGACCTTCTGTATCACTGCTATACCTCTCCCATGAGAATCAAAGGGGTGAACCGTGGAGCGATTGCCGTAAGCATCACTAACTTGATGAAGCTATCGTGAAGCCCGCATGAATCGCAAGTGAGAAGCCCCAGCGGGGCAACGTAATCTGATGCGCTTCGCTAAACGCGAGCCGGCCGCTCAATTTCGACTCGTCGGCAATCGGGGAGCGACTCCAAAAAGGTGCGCCCGTACGTCTTCGACGCCACCCGCGGGTCGAGAATGACCACCCGCCCCCGATCGCGCCGGGTGCGGATCAATCGCCCAAACCCTTGTTTCAACCTTAACACCGCTTCGGGCAATTGATAATCGCGAAACGGGTTGCCGCCCGCGGCGCGGATGGCCTCCAGCCGCGCTTCCAGCAGCGGATGGTCCGGCACGCTGAACGGCAGCTTGGCGATGATCACCAGCTCCAGCGCATCGCCGGGAACGTCGACGCCTTGCCAAAAGCTGTCGGCCCCCAACAGCACCGACCGCGGGTTCTCCTTGAACAACTCCAGCATCCGCGAGCGCGGCGTGCCGTCGGCCTGGCTGAGCAGGTTGAGATTGTGCTTGGCGAGCCACGGCGCGATCCCCGCGCCCACCCGGCGCATCATGTCGTAGCTGGTGAGCAGCACGAACGCCCGCCCGTCGCTCTCGCGGACCAGGTGTTTGATTGCGTCGATGCACGCCCGTTCGTAGCTGTCTTTTTCCGCCGCCGGGTCGGGCATGCCGCGGAGCGTCACCAGTTCGGCTTGCTCGCGATAGTTGAAGGGACTGTCGAGCCGCAGCTCGTCGGCTTGCGTCAGCCCGATCGATGCGCGAAAGAAATCGAACGACGGACGCTTGCCGATCGACAGCGTGGCGCTGGTGAGCACCACGGTCTTGACTTTCTGGAACAACTGTTCCCGCAATGCCGGACCTACGTCGACGGGCGAAGCGGCGAGCGTCAACCGCGGCGTGCCGCGGCGATTCCAACTCGATTCAACCCAGTAGACCGCCCCGGGCAGTTGCTGGCCGTGCCAGGCGTTCAGTTCACCGGCCAGCGCGACGAGCCGATCGTGCGCCGCCGTAAAATCCTGCCGCTCCGTCTCTTCCTTGATCGCGTCGCCGGCCTGCTTCACGCCGCGAGCCAGCTCCATCAGTTCCGGGCTCAGCTTGTTCACCACGTCCAGCGGCGCCGAGACGCGGCCGTTCGCCGGCGCCGACGTGCATTTCCACTCCCACACGTCGGCAAAGAATTCGCTCGCGGCGTACCGGCACTGATCCACGCGTTGCTCGAGCCGCTTCAAATCGCGGGCCACCAGCAGGCCCTTGTTCGTGCGGTCGTTGTAGAGCCGCGACAGGACGAATTCGACCTGCCCGCTGGTCAGCGACAGGCCCAGGTGGTCGGCGGCGACGGCTTCGACGGTGTGCGCTTCGTCGAGCACGGCCACGTCGTAGTCGGGCAAGATGCTCACCCCATGCCGTCGCAGGGCCAGGTCGCTAAAGAACAGCGCGTGGTTCACCACCATGATCTGCGCGTTCTGCACCCGCCGACGATCCTGATAGTAAAAACACTTCTTGTACATGGGGCAGCGGCGGCCCATGCAGTTGCCGTGGTCGCTGGACACCTCGTCCCACACCGCGGGCAGCGGCTTGTACGACAGGTCGCCGAGCGAGCCGTCGGTCGTCGCCTCGCTCCACATGCGAATCGACCTCAGTTGCTGGCCGGCTTCGTCGTCGAACAGACTCGTCCCGCGCCCCATCGCTGCGTGCAGCCGCCGCAAACTGATGTAATTCCGCCGCCCCTTTACTAGCACCGCGGAGAATTCGCGCGGCGTGACGCTGTTCAGCAGCGGGATGTCTTTGCGGATCAGTTGCTCTTGCAGGCTGATCGTATGCGTCGAAATCACCACCCGCGGCGGCTTTTCGTTTGACGGATCGGTCGCCGCGAGAATCGCCGGCGCCAGGTAGGCGAAGCTCTTGCCCACGCCGGTCCCAGCCTCGACGCACAAATGCCGCTTCCCGGCGATCGCCGCCGCCACGGCGTCGGCCATCGCCAGCTGCTGCGGCCGCAGCTCGTAGTGCTCCAGCCGTCGCGCGATCGAACCCTCAGGCCCAAGGATATCGGCGACGGCAATATCGGTTGAAGAAG
This sequence comes from Lacipirellula sp., assembly GCA_041750715.1. GTDB lineage: Bacteria > Planctomycetota > Planctomycetia > Pirellulales > Lacipirellulaceae > Lacipirellula. The sequence continues at coordinate 324 of JBGSYU010000588.1, read as the reverse complement.
CCAAACCGCACTTTCAGAAAAAAATAAACCACAAAGGCACGAAGACACGAAGGAAAACAAGAAGAAGCGAAACCGCTGATAAACGCGGATGAACGCTAATCAGGGAATTCTATTAGCGTTCATCCGCGTTTATCAGCGGTTAATTCTGTTTTCTTCGTGTCATTGTGCCTTTGTGGTTGATTTCTACTTCGGCTAGCTGGTGATGATACCCTCATCCGGGCTGCTTGCCGTGGCATACAGCCGCTTTGGGATGCGGCCGGCGAGGTACGCCAGCCGCCCCGCCTGCACGGCATGCCGCATGGCGTCGGCCATGCGCAGCGGGTC
>JBGSYU010000587.1:0-2551 GCA_041750715.1 Lacipirellula sp. | reverse complement strand
TTACCGCGGCCGCCGCTCGCCGTATCGCTTCGAACCGTATATCGAAGAGTCGCACGACCGCGCGATTGCGGAAGACGTGCGCTACGTTCGCGTGCGTCCAGCGTACCGCAACGGCTGGCATGTAAACGGCGTAGACGCCGAAGCCGTGCCCGCGGCCGAGCGCGAAGTGCGAGCGGTGCTGCCGGAATTCCTGATTTAGTCATAGGGTGGGTGCTCCCACACCCACCGTTCCGGCGTCGGGCACGCGCGGTTCTCCATGGCGAGCGGCTCGGCCGATGACGGGCAAAGGTGGGTGCGCAAAAGCACCCACCCTACGGTTACTCGTCTGACGCAATTGCCGGCTGGAGTTTTTCATTTAGGGGATCGAAGGTCGTTGTCGGAGGAGCGTGTACTCGGTTCGCACTGCTGGACGTGTTCTCCGTGGCAATCGCCATGTGCTTGTCAGCATGCTGCAACTTCCGCAATAATCACGACCGGCGCGATTCTTTCTGGCCTACCTCCCCTTGTCACAAGGATGCTCCGTTGCCCTATTTCGTTGGCGTCGACGTTGGCGGGACCACCAGCACCCTGGCGGTGGGCAACGACCGCCGCGAGGTGGTTTACGTTTCGGAGCAGTTTGCGACGACGCCCGATAAGGGGCCGGAGAGTTCCATTGCGGCGATCGTGGCCGCGGCACTGGAGGCGATGTCGCGGTTGGGGGCTTCGCTCAGCGACGTGACGACGGCGGCGATTGCTACGCCGGGGCCGGCGACGATGGACGGGGTGTTGCTCGCCACGCCGAATCTGAAGCGGGAACTGTGGGACAACTTTCCCATTCGGGCCGGGCTGGAACATGCGCTGCGCGGGCATCACTCGGGGATTGCCGTGCGGTATCTGGGCGATGGGCAGGCGGCGGCGCTCGGAGAGTTTTCGATTCGCAGCCGGGCGCTCTCGTGGAGTCGCACGCCCGTTGAAAAAGGGGACAGGCACGCTGCTGCGAGCCAGTCCCCCTTTTCAACAGAGACGCTCGCCTCACTGTTTATGGTGATCGTCGGCACCGGGCTGGGCGGCGGTGCGGTGCTCGGCGGCCGCGCGATTCAGGGGAGCCAAGGGCGGGCCGGACATGTGGGGCACATTTTGTTACCGGAGTACGCGTTTCGATATGAGCACGACCGGAAGCTGCTGAAGGGCAATGCCTACGCGACGGCGGAGTCGGCCGTGTCGCTGAGCGGGCTGGCGCATCAGTTGGAATATCGCCTGGCGCTGCCTGAGTGGGCGTCGCACTCGCTGAATAAGGTTGAGGGCACGGTTCGCGAGAAGGCGAAGCAGCTTCGCGAGTTAGCCGACGCCGGCGATCTGCTCGCGCAGCAATTGTTCGACGACCAGGCGCGAGCGCTGGGGATCACGCTTTTGAGCGTCAACTATCTGGGCGACTACGACCGGCTGGTGATTGGCGGCGGGGTGTGCGACCTGTCGACCACGGTGCGCGACCGCTATCGGCGGTTGGCGGAAGAGGAGTATCGCCGGCACGCGCTGGATGGTTTCCGCAATCTCGACCGGTTTGAGTTTTCGGTGTGCGGCGACTACGCGCCTGTTGTGGGGGCATTGGCGTGGGCGATGGATGGGGGGCTGGGGATTGGGGACTAGGGACTAGGGAATGGGGACTAGGGAATGAGGAATGGGGAATGGGGAAAAGCGGAGGAGGGTGTCGCGAGCCGGCCCGTCCTCGGGCCCGTGGAGTGCAACGCCAAAAAGCGGGGGGAAGTTATGGTTCGAGCACTTTTTGGCGGGGCGGTGTTAGCGGCTTTGGTTTGTGTTGTCGGGGTGCGCGCCGTGCTTGGGGACGAGACGCCGCCGGTGAGGCAGGTTGAGGGGAGGTGTGTTTGGCCTGGGGGCGTGGCGCCGGAATTGAAGCGGATTCAGGAGGAGTTGGGGGGATCGGTGGTGGAGGGGTTTTCTGGGTTGAGGAGCGCTAAGCCGCAAGCGGCGAAGGCGGCGGGTAGGCGGCGGGAGGTTGAGGCGTTGCGGGAGGCGGCTTCGCTGTTGGATGTGACGGCGAATCGACTTGAGCAATTGGACCTTTACGTCCAAGCCGATGCGTTGCGGGAGCAGGCTCAGCGGATGCGGGTTGACGCCCGCGGTATGATTAAGTCGCTGATGCCGCTTGGGCCGATTGAGAGGGCGGTTCCGGGGATTGAGCGTGCGAGATGACTTGAGCGGTTGGGATTCGAGTCTCGGAGAGACTCGTCCACATGGGCGTTTGATTGACAGTGCAGTTTGGGGCCAGTAGCCTGAAAGGGTGCGGGCGCTTTCGGTGCGCAACTGCTTGGCGCAATGGGATTTGGAACAGAGATACCGCGACCATGGCCGATCGATTTGGGGATTTCCTCATCAAGAAAGGGGTGATTGGCCCCGAGCAGCTTCAAGAGGCTGAGACGGTCGCCAAGTCGCGGCGGCTGAAGCTGCAAGACGCGATTATTCAGCTGGGGTATGCGAATCCGGAGCAGATTGCGAAGACGCTAGCGAAGCTGCATGGGTATGAGTACTACGACCTGAACAACGTGCCCATTCC
>JBGSYU010000586.1:0-1589 GCA_041750715.1 Lacipirellula sp. | reverse complement strand
CAGCGCGGTCGCGCGGCCGATGCCGCTCGATGCGCCTGTGACGATGGCGACGTGATTGGCGAAGCGTGTCATCCCTTGAGTGCCTCCACGAATCGAAATCCGTCGCGCTCAGCGAGCACGCGGACGGGTTTGAAGCGGGCCGCCGAGAGCTTGGCTTCGGCGCCGGCAGGTTCAGTCGAACGTTCGATGAACTCGAGGCGCCCGCCCTGCCGCAACACGCGTCGGCATTGCTGCAGGGACGTCGCCTGGTCGGTGTCGTGCAGGCGACCAAAATCGCCACCGGTGTTGTCCACCACCACCATGTCGAAGGCGGAATCGTCCCAGGGCAGCCGTGTCGCAGACGTCACCTGGAGATCGAGCAGGACGCCGGCTTTTTGCGCCGCCTTCCGGGCCTGCCTGGCCTGCGCGTCGTCGAACGCCGCGAGCGCTGCGACGCCGCTCAGGCCGATCTTGGTCGCGAGTCCCCGGGTCAGCGCCGCGTCGCTGCAGAAGACCTGCAAGTAGCGCTCGCCCATGCGGACGCCTGTCATGGCCACCTGTAGTGGATCCATCGCGCGCATCTTTCTGAAGCGGAACAGCATTCCTGATGATGGCAGGGATTAGGGATTAGGGATTAGGGATTAGATTGACCGAACGAGTCGCCAATCCCCAACCCCCTAATCCCTAATCCCTAATCCCTGGGTGATATAGTTTTCACGTGAAAACTCCCCTGGAAATTGCGTCCGCCCGGGGAAAACTTGGTATTTTGCTGGTCGGGCTGGGCGCCGTTAGTACGACCGTCATCGCCGGCGTGCACGCGATTCGCAAAAAGCTGGCGCCCGCGGTCGGGTCGCTGACCGAAATGGGGACCATCCGGTTGGGTAAGCGCACCGATGGACGTTCACCCCGGATCCGCGACTTCGTCGAGCTCGCGACCCTCGATGACATCGTGTTTGGCGGCTGGGACATCTTCCAGGAAGACTGCTACGCCGCGGCGCGGACCGCCGGTGTGCTCGAGCCTTCGCTCCTCGATCAGATCCGCCCGGAGCTCGAGGCCGTCAAGCCCATGCCCGCGGTTTTCGATCAGCATTACGTGAAGCGGCTCGACGGCCCGAACGTCAAGAAGGGCAAATCAAAAAAGGATCTTGCCGAGCAGCTCAGTGCCGATATCCGAAAGTTCAAGAGGGACCATAACTGCGATCGGCTCGTCATGGTCTGGTGCGGCAGCACCGAGATTTACATGACCGAAACCGCCGTGCACCAGTCGATCGAGTCGCTGGAAAAAGGGCTGGAGCAGAGCGACGCGGCCATTCCGCCGAGCATGATCTACGCCTATGCGGCGATCAAGGAAGGCATCCCCTACGCCAACGGCGCGCCGAACCTGAGCGCCGACGTCCCTGCGCTGATGGAACTGGCCACGCAGACCGGCTCACCGATGGCCGGCAAGGATCTGAAGACCGGCCAGACGCTGATGAAGACGATGATTGCGCCAGGCCTCAAGGCACGGCTGCTCGGGGTCAACGGCTGGTATTCGACCAACATCCTCGGCAATCGCGACGGCGAAGTGCTCGACGATCCAGAATCGTTCAAGGCGAAGGAAGAAACCAAGA
>JBGSYU010000585.1:0-3438 GCA_041750715.1 Lacipirellula sp. | reverse complement strand
GCGACTTCGGCGCTTTGAGCGCGCATGGCTTGGGCCTGCTGCACCGCCTGCTGGGCTTTGCCCTGGGCGATCGCATCGGCGATGATCTTCACGATCAACTCGATCGAACGCATGCTATCGTCGTTGCCGGGGATTGGCAGGTCGACCAAATCGGGATCGCAATCGGTGTCGATCAGGGCGACCGTCGCGATGCCCAGCTTGCGGGCTTCCTTGATCGCGTTCTTTTCTTTCCGCGGATCGACCACCACCATGCACTCCGGCAGCCGGGTCATCGTCCGCATGCCGTTGAGGTTGTGATGAATCTTGCGGTACTCGCGCGAAAGCGTCGACTGCATCTTCTTCGAGTAGGTCTTGATTTCTTCGCCGGCGCGAATGGTTTCGAGCTGCTCGAGCCGGCCGAGCCGGTCGCGAATGGTGCGGAAGTTAGTGAGCGTGCCGCCTAACCAACGGTCGGCGACGTAGGGCATGCCGCAGCGCTCGGCTTCGCGCTGGATGGTCTCGCGGGCTTGCCGCTTCGTCCCGACGAACAGGATGAGGCTGCCGTGCGAGGCGACGTCGGCCAGGTACTTCTTGGCCCGCAGCAGCCCGCGAATGGTTTCGCGGACGTCGATGATGTGGATCAGATTGCGGCGGGCGTAAATGTACGGCCGCATCTTCGGGTTCCAACGGCTCGAACGATGGCCGAAGTGGACGCCCGACTCCACTAATTCCTTCACGAGAGTGGTTGACGACACGATGAACTCCTGACGTGGCACACCGGCTAAGTCCCATGTGCGAGCCGCCGCCGTCAGGCGGTTGGAGCGCGGGCGTCCGGCGTTGGCAATGGACTTCGGCCTGAAAACGACGGCAAACGCCCCGGGCCGATCGTGGCATTTGAGCCCTGCAGCATAGCGGGGCTGCGGCCAATCGTCCAGCCTACCAGCAAGCTCAGCAAGGCGATAAACGCCGATCCGGGCGATTGGGCTCGCCGTCGCGATTTGGCGTTGCGTCAACCGACTCGGACGATCGATTTGGGTTGTAGGCCGACCAACGCTGCCAGTACCGCCGGAAGCAGGGGCCGAATGTCCTCCAGCTTGTTCGTCTTTGCCTTGAGGATTAGAACCGCGACGGGAAGCGTGGAAAGATGTTGCTCGTACTGGACGCCGGAATCCTTGGTGATCATCGCGTCGAATCCGTGATCACTCGCTTTCTGGAGGAGCTCTCCATTCTCGACGCTCGACCACCCCAGTACGTCACGGTGAAGACTTCGAATCCGGGCAGAAAATGACGCAGGTCGTGCGGGACGTTCTCGTCGAGCAGAATCATCATCGTCCGGCCACGACTCGGCTGTCCTCGTCGACTCGGACTTTCGCCGACTCAAGCAATGCGGTGACCTGCTCACGTTTGACGCTGGGAAACTGCGACAAAAAGTAATCGACGGTGTATACGCCTTCGAGGTGATCAAACAGCGAGGATATGGGAACGCGCGTGCCTGTGAAGCAAGGCGCGCCGCCTTGGATGTTCTTATTCGCGCTAACCACGGAGGCGTCCATAGCGCTATTCTACCACGAGATCGCGGTTAGGGACATTCGGGGTTTCGGTCCGACGCGCAAGTCGGGAAGCGGAAAGGCGATTCTTCTGTATTGGCCAAAGGCCATGGTCACCGTAGCCTAGGGCAACGCCCTAGGTTTCGATGGATTCCGCACGGTTGTTGGCTGTAGGCCAACCACACCGTTTGGGGTTCGGGCCGTGGGGTGAATATGGCCTTCGGCCAAACGGTAATGATCGGCGTTGGCGTCCTAGGGCGTGGCCCTAGGCTACGGTGAGCGTAGGCCTTCGGCCAACGTGGCGAGCGTTAACGCAGCGCTCGTCTCCGGCACGACAGCCCGGCGGTAGCCAACGCCGCTAACAGCAGCGTACTTGGCTCGGGGATGGCAGCGAAGTTCAGTTGAACATCGTCAAAGAATGCTTGGGCTGTTCGATCGGAGCCAGTGCGCAGCAAGCGAATTTCGAGCGGTTGTCCAAGCAAGGGATCGCCCGCGGTCGCGAAATAGTTGACGGTGACTGGAGTGAACGTGCCATTAGCAGGACTCGGCGAGCTTGACTGGGCCAATATGCCGCTGCCAGCACGCAGTTGCACTTCAAACGGGGACACGAAGTCGACGCTGTCACCCACCTGCAATGTAAGCGTATATGAGCCCGCGGCCAACGCCGTTGTCAGGGTTTGAAGCATTTGAGCCTGATTGACAAGGAAGGCCACGTTTTGACCTTCAGGGGCTTCGGCTGGAATTTGAGCAGCCGGCGGATTGTAGACGCCGTAATCCGTTGTCGAGTTGGCACTCGTCCAACCAGGTACACCGCCGGATGTGAAACCTCCGTCGTTCAGGGCAGGGGCTTCGAAGCCAGCGTTAACGATGGCGATGGTTTCGCCGTATACGCCGCCCGGTAGGAACAGTGTCAATGACCATACCAGCACAGTTGTACGAATAAAAAAAGACATGATGTCATCCCTTCGTAAATGCTGACGGCAATTACTGCACTGATCAACGGAGCGAAGTGCGCACCCGACTACGAGCAAAAACGTCAGTGCAATGATAACGAGCCCCCCCCTTGTCTAGCGCATTACGGGATTTCTTTGCGGTTTTTTCCACCCAGGCGGCGATCCGTCGATTCCCGGCATTTGCAGGGAGCTTACGCTCCCCGCTCGCCTAGTTTGGCTATGTGCCAGTAGCCCGCGAACCGGCAGAGGGCGTCGCCAGGATGCTGCGAATGGCGGCGAGGGGTGCGACCGTGATAAGAGGTTGGCCGGCTACGCGCTTTCCAACTCCAGACTGTCGAGATTGATATCCGGTCGTTCCTTCCGGACATGAAGAATCTCGATGCCGACGACTCTGTCGTGTGCATCGTAGTCGACAACGACGCCGGGCCGAATCTCCTCGGAGTCGGTCACTTTCGCATCGCTCAGCGTGACGTAGGCCGCATCGACCTCGGAGTCATATTGCAGTTTCATAACTTACCTTTCATGCGGCGATCGAAGTACACGGAGATGATCCGTGAAGGGGTCGTTGTGGCATTATACACCACCCGCAGAATTCGGTTGTCCGCCTCCGCAATCCGTTTCAATGCGTGGCGGACGGCGGAATCAACCCGATCTGGTTCCTCGAGGTCCGGCTCGGTTAACGCCATTTCGATCCAGCGGGACTCAATCTGGCGCGCTAGCAATCGCTTGGCGGCATGGTCGCTCAGTTCGTATTTCACTGTTCTCGCTGTTTCCCCGGCGGTTTTTTAGACTACTGCGAGACATTAAGCTTTGACCTCCTTCAGACCAGCGAGAAGCAAGTCGTGCAGGCGGCCGTTTGTGGCCAGAACGCCGCGATTGGCAGCCAGCGTTCGCCCCTGCGAGAAGTCGAGCGGCTTGCCGTCCAGATCGCTCACCCGGCCGCCGGCCTCCTCGACGAT
>JBGSYU010000584.1:0-3102 GCA_041750715.1 Lacipirellula sp. | reverse complement strand
CCCGCCGACCGGCTCGGCTTTGGACCGTATCGCGATCGCGGCGATGCCTGGGAGCGAATCTGGACGTACCGCCGCATTCGCGGCGAGGGTAAGCCGTCGCCGGGCGACCTCTGTCTTCAGAATTGGGGATATTCCGCCACGCTCGACGAAGGCGGCAACGACTTCCCGTTCGGATATCTGTTCAAACCCAAAGCCGCGACCGCTGCCGAGCGAGCCGATTGGCGCGGGGGCATCGACTTGCAAGTGCTTGCCGCCGCCGAACGCCGAGCCCTGGGGTGGCATCGTTGGTTCAAGGAAAACGCCCCAGAGGGCATCGACCCGCGACAAATCGTGCTCGACTCCAAGGCTCTCGGCACGGGCCATGGCTTGGCGATGCTTCCGTACATTCGCGATACCCGCCGTTCGATTGGCATGGACGGATACATCTTGTCGCTGTCCGACCTCGCCGGCCCCGCGGCGCAGCGAACGGGAACGAAATTTTCCGACCGCATCGCGCTCGGCGCTTACCCCGCCGACATTCACGGCCTGTCGAACTGCGAGAATCCGTCCTACCTGCTAGTGGCGCACGACACGCTGCCGTTCTACATCCCGTTCCGCGCGCTGACCAACGGCAAGCTGGAGAATCTGCTGGTCGCCGGCAAGACGATGGCGCAGAGTTTTCTTGCCAACTCGGCGACGCGGCTGCATCCCATCGAATGGTCGACGGGCACGGCCGCCGGCGTCGCTGCCGCCCACATGGCCAAGTCCGGAAAGACTTCGCGGGACGCGTACGAAACCGTCGCGGAGTTGCAGACCCTCATTCGCCAACACACGCCCATTGATTGGACGTTCAACACAGCCAAGGACGCGCGGTGAACGCGATTCTCCGAAATACCATGATATGCAATCGCAGCATTCTCTCCGTTAGACTTTCGATCATTACAGCCGCATTATTGAGTGCGCCGGCAATGATGCAAGCCGCCGCCCCAGAGGTTCGCGGCACCTGGATCACCACCACCGGCGTCGACCATATCCGCACCGGCGCGAACACGAGGGACGTCATTGGCGATCTCCGCGCTATCGGCCTGAACACCGTCTACGTCGAAACCTGGAAGAACGGCTACACCAACTATCCGTCTCCGCGGTTGGCCGGCATCACGGGCGGCGTCGATCGATCGACGTTTCTTGGAACGCGAGACCTCGTGCAGGAAACGCTCATTGAAGCGCATCGTAACCAGATGGCGCACGTCGGCTGGTTCGAGTACGGCTTTGCCGCCCAGTTCGTCGGTTCCGGCGGCAATCCCAACAACCCGCTCGCCACGTACATGAAAAACCAGGGCTGGCTGCTGCAGAATCAGAGCGGACAATACGGCGACGGCACGAACGGCTTCGCGTGGATGAATCCCACCGTGCCCGAAGTGCGGCAGTTTCTGATTGACATTACGCTCGAAGCGGTCAATCGCTACGACCTCGACGGCATCCAATTCGACGATCGCCTGGCATGGCCGGTGCAGTTTGGGTTCGACGCCACGACGATCTCTCTGTACACGCAGCAAACCGGCTTGCCGGCGCCGACCTCTCCCACGAGCACGTCGTTCCGAAATTGGCGGCAGGCCAAGGTGACCGAATTCGCCAGCCAGCTCTACTCAGCGGTGAAAACGGCGCGGCCGGATGTATTGGTTTCCGTGGCGCCCTCGATCACCACCTTTTCCACGATCAACTACAACGCCGACTGGCCGGCGTGGGAGTCGCAGGGCCTGTTCGACGAATTCGTTCCGCAGGCGTATCGCGCCGCTTTCGATGGGCCCAATGGGTTCGACTCCATCATCGATGCGCAGGTTGCCCCTTTTAAACCTGACGATCTGGAAAAACTCGTCGTCGGACTACGCATCAACGGCACGGGTGCGTCCACTCCGTACGACGACCTTCAAGCGATGATCCAGCGATCCCGCACCGAAGGCGCCGCCGGCCACAGCCTGTGGTACAGCGCGGGCGTCCGCGACCTGTACGCGAGCCAGCTCACCAGCTTCTACGACGTCGCCACGCAAGGCCACGCGGAGAATCCGCAGTTTCCTAGCGGTCACCGCCCGGCGCCGGTCGTCGCTACGCTCGAAGTGGGCGCGCCCGACGCCTGGTCCGCCGAAGTCGATGCCGCGGGCCGTTACCGCCTGGTGGCGAAGGTCGGCAGTTTTTGGAAGGAACTTGCCGCCGTCAACCTGGAAGCCGGCGCCCATGCGTTTCAAGTGGCCGGCGCGTCGCAGGTCGAGTTGCTGGTCGACCGACGGACCGGCGCCTCCTTCTTAGGCGATTTCAACGCCGACAATTTCGTCGACGGCAGCGATTTCCTCACCTGGCAACGCGGATTGGGAGTCGCCGCGGCGAGTCCGGCTTCCGGCGACGCGAACCGCGATGGAAAAGTCGACGCCGTGGACCTCCTTGCGTGGCGGCTAAACTTTGGCGCCGACCTGACATTGGCGTCGCCGTCGCAGGCGGCCATCCCCGAGCCAAGCTTGTTTTGGTGCGTCGGGCTCTGTCTCTTCGGATTCTTAGGCAGAGACCAAGGACGGCGTCTAGGTCTCGATCGAATCCCTATTTCTTGATGCATGCGCGATGGAGTTTGTCATACTATTGATAACTGTGCTCACAATGAGCCGCTTGTAGCCCCGGCCTTTGGCCGGGGGCCGGTCTCCACCAGTACTGAGGTTGTCCCGTGTGGTGCGCGACTCCCGGGCGGAGCCCGGGGCTATAAGCCGTGAGCGGCGGCTCGTTTCCCGGGAGCCGTGAGACGGAAGTTGTATGCGAACGAGCTCGATTATCTGCCCGCAACTCCGTGCCGCGGCCGTAAAGACGGCGTCGCGGCTTAATCGAATCGCGCGGACAATGGCGTTCGCGTTCGCCGCAGCGAGCGTCGTCGCCGGCGCGCTGGCTCGTGGGCAGGCCGTGGAAACCCAGGATATACAGAGGAGCTCGGAGACCCAGCGGGCGACGGACTATAAGTTCTCCGCGGACGATCACCAGTTGCTTGAAGCCGTCCAACGCGGGTGCTTTCAGTATCTTTGGAACGAAGTCGACGCGAAAACCGGACTGGTCAAGGACCGCAGGCGCGCGGACGTTTGCAGTCTT